>DAIOVK010000256.1:0-5165 GCA_036759045.1 Kapaibacterium sp. (SeqCode)
GTTTTATTTGAATTTATTTTAAGTTCCTGAGGCAAATAGCCAATAGAATAATCATTTGGTTTTGTAATACGTCCTTCGTCTGGTTGCATTTGATTGCTAATTAAGCGGAGCAGTGTAGTTTTTCCGGCGCCATTCCTTCCAATCAGTCCAATTTTGTCCTCTGGATTTATTGTAATGGAAACATCTTCAAAGATATAATGACCGGCAAAATGCAAGGATATGTTGTTTAAATGGAGCATAATTTTTTATTCATCATCATCAAAATTTTCATTAATTAAACCTTCTAAAGTATCAGCATAATCATAAACACTAATAGTTTCGCCATCAAAAAAAGAATCATCTTCAAACCCAACTGCGACCCATCGCCATTGTTCAATTCCATTTATTATTGCTTTTACTGGTTGAAGATATACACCAGTTGCATAAATTTTATCATTTTCAGAAAACATAATATTTCCTTTCAGATATTTATTTGAAAAACCAAGAAGTATCCATTGAAATGATGTTTAATCTTAATAATATTAAATTCTTCTTGTTCTTTTAAAGAAAAAACAAGATTAAACTTTTTCATTATTTCATCTTCATCTTTTTTTGAATAAATAGGTAACAAGAAGTTTAATGTATTATCAATAATTTCTGGATATTTCTTTGAATTAAGTATATTGCCTTCAGCTTTTACTTCAGTCATAATTCTAAATCTTAATTTAACTGATGATTTTTCAACATTTCTTACTTTGCTAAATGCTTCCTGCTCAGAAAACAATTTATTGAAAAAACTTGTAACCTCATCACTAAATTGATAATCACTATCTTTTAATCTATCTTCAATTACCTGCTTAAAAAAATCGCTAATAAGATTTTCAACTGATATAGTCTCAAAGAAAGAACCATAAACAAGACAAACTTTAACATTACTCTTTGATTTGCCGCGTACTAAATAAAACACATCTCTATCTGGTAAAGAATAAACATCATCTCCAGATGCTTTCATTTGCTTAAAAATATTACTATTTTCACTTGTTATTATTTTTGAAATATTCTTTCTTTTAGTAGGAATTGTAGAATTGAATGATGAAACAGAATACGATATGCTGTCTTTTAGTTCGATTAATTCACCACCAGTAAAAATACTATTATCTGTATTTAAACTAATTGCTAAATCTGGAAAAATTCCAACATTTTTACAAGATAAAATACTATCATCGAAAGGAAAGTTTTCTAACTTTTCTACTTTTTTAAATAGTTCTTTATTATTTACTAAATCTTTAAAAAAATGATAAATTGAATTCATAATAATTTAAAATAACTCCATAACTTCTTGCTTTTCAGTATATTCAAGGTTCTTATATTGAGTATCCCAGATTTCATTTAACCTTTCCGTGTAAATGTAATCTTTGTAATACTTCTTTATGTCATCAGATTTTCTTAAATTATTCAATCTATTACTAATACAATCAATATTATCTGGGTCAATTTCAATACCCACTGAGTTACGATTTAATTGATTAGCAACAACTAATGTAGTTCCAGTTCCAGCAAAAGGGTCAAGAACTGTATCACCAATATTTGATGAAGATAAAATTATTCTAAGTAAAAGTGAAAGAGGAGCTTGTTGTTTATGAAATCTTTCACCATTACCACTTCTAATTGCTTCATCGCCAGCGAAATAGCCGGAAGTTAATTCACGTATGTCATCCCAAACATCAGTAACCAAAACACCATTTTCATAGCCAATTTTATAATTTGGTGGTAAAGGAGGAGTAATTCTTAATTTATTGAAAACTCTTAATTTAGAACCTTTAGAAGCAAAGGCAATAATTTGATAATGTTTTCCAAATTTATTGGAACAAGGAACGGCAGAGGTTTTTTTCTTCCAGATAATTAAATTTTGCAAAGTCCAGCCGGTTTCCCGTAATGCTTTTAAAACCTGTTCGGTATTTTTCTCTCTCTGCATAAAATAGATTGAACCACCTTCACTTGTTTTATTGAAAATCTTTTCTACAGCATTATATATAAAATCCCAATATTCCTTTTCCGAAAGATTGTCATTAAAATATTTATATTCCTTATTTTGGTTAAAAGGTGGGTCTAAAAAAGTTAAATCCACCTTTTCTTCAATAAAAGGAATTAAATCCAAGCAATTTCCCTCTAATATACTAAACGACATAATTTATAATGTTTTTGTATTTTTCAATTTCTAAAATTGCAAGATAAGGTATTTTTTTGAATTTTTATAATTTTTATAGAGTTCTATGGAGTTGTTAAGAAACAAGCCATACCATCAGCTTGTTGAAAGTATGGATTATCTCTTGTCATGCTATCAGCTTGCTGATAGTATGACTGAAAAGCACTGTTTCGGAATTTTGCTTTTGGTGATGTCATCTTTATTTAAAAAAATTCTCATTTTTCTAAAGGGTTCGGAATGAAAGCTTTTTTGGATAAAATGCGAAATTATCCGTTACGAATCAAATCTCCTAATTCATTTATTTTCGTTATGTGGTCAGGAGTTCAGAATTAATAAAAGTGAGAAGTTAAAATTTTAAATGTAAAAAAAAGCCAATAAAATTTATTGGCAATTTTTTGTCGGG
Source organism: Kapaibacterium sp. (SeqCode) (assembly GCA_036759045.1). Lineage (GTDB taxonomy): Bacteria > Bacteroidota > Ignavibacteria > Kapaibacteriales > UBA2268 > JAAYJM01. The sequence goes on from DAIOVK010000256.1 coordinate 2,589, forward strand.
GCGGCGGGATTCGAACCTGCGGCCTCCTGCTCCCAAAACAGGCGCGCTAACCGGACTGCGCCACGCCCCGCAATACAGAATACAAAATTACGAACTTTTATTTAAAATACCAAACATTTTTTTATTTTATCTAAATTTTTATTGAATTGATAATTATACTAACTCACCTTACGCAATTTCTATTTTGAGAAATGGAGACCTTTATTGAAATAGAAATTACATCACTATAAGTGTCATTCTGGCTTACGCCAGAATGACAGTATGCCACTTAAAACTGGAATTTGAATTATAATTAATATCCAAAAAATATAGAATAATCACTAACGGCAATTTCGCTGAATGCGTTTTCCATATCTTTTATTGCAGCAAATTCCGGCTCTTTGAAATGCCTGTTTCTAATACAGATTTTAGACCAGTTATAATACGAGCTATTTATTGGGTACTGGATTCTTACTTCATAATTATCAGTTAGAAAAGTATTGCAATACAAATGAGCTGTTTCAGGATATGTTAGAAAGTATTGATTGAACAAAACAAAAATTTCAGAATAAGCTGGATTCTTCGTCAATAGCCAATCCTTATATTCTAATAATTTTGTGTATGCAAAATAAGATGCTACTGATACGTTATTAACCAATTCAACATTAACAGAGGTTTTCTTCTCAATTCCAGAGTGAGTCGCAATAATTTCAATAGAGTAATTCTTTACTTCAGCACCCTCAGTTGGTTGAATAAGAATTTCAGTTAATTGGTTAGCATTGTTTAAAACTGTATTAACTAATTTAGCATTTAACACAGAATCTGTATTAAGTTTTATTTTGACAGAGCCACTGAAATCAACACCTGGAGTAATATTTAATATAAATATGCCTCCGCCACCTGGATAGCTTTTAATAGATTCATACTTTGCAGATAATTCAAAACTGCCTTTATCATCGTTTGGGCTGATTGTACTGTTGTTATCAGAACAACTGGCAAATGCTATTGTTATTAAAACAAAAAGCAATGATAAGTTTTTCATATCGAACTCCTATAAATAGTTATAATACTATCATTATACAATTGAAATATGAAAATAGTTACAAATTTTTTAAAATATTTTTTCAAATTTATCGTTAATTTTTATTAAAGGAATCTGTTTTGAAATGTAACTTTTATTAGCTAATTTTGATTTATATATATTATTGATATTAATTTAAGGAATTATTTATGAAAATAATTAAATTTGCTGGAATGCTTATGTTGGTAGCATTTCTAATCGTTTCCTGTTCTGATGATTCTTCAACAAATCCAGAAACAACTAAGAATTATTTCCCCAATACTACAGGTAATTATTGGATTTTCAATGAATATACTTTAGATATTGATAATCAAAAAGAAAATCCGGATATTCCGACAATCGACTCAGCAGCAATTACTGGTACAGAAGTTGCTTTTGGTAAAACTCTTAGCAAATATGATGTTTTTACTTTGATTAGTGATATTTATCAAAAACAACAGGAAATGCGTTTGGCTTACGAAAGTGGCACTTTTTATATGCGCTCTAATTATTTAAATAATATGATGAAATTAGATAATCTGCCAATTGATTTACCACTTCAGTTGCCTGATAGTATATTGAAGATTATTAATACAAAAAGCAGTGCCGAATTTGAAGTATTCAGCAAAACTTTAAAAGATATTCCAATATCTTATGGTGGTATTAATGCTACTGTCAATGGAGAGTTTAAAATTACATCGAAAAAATCAGCAGAAGATGTTATGACAATTAATGGAGTAAGTGTTAAAACATTTAAATACACTTTACCTATTTCATTGACTATTACTATTAAAGCTGCCATTTTCCCAATTCCAATCCCTATTTCATTTTCCACAAATTATAATCTATGGATAGCTGAAAATATTGGTATTGTAAAAACACAGTTAGAATCTAAAAATTTGTATGTTGAAGATGTAGTTGATTATGACTATTTAGGATTTCAAACAGAATTAATCCGATATAATGTAGCAAAATAGTTGATTTAATAAATATATATACAGGGATGCTGCCCTATTTTGTAGGTCAAACATCCCTGTTTGATTTTATAGCAAAAAAATGAAAAATAAAATAGCACCATCATTACTCTCTGCAAACTTTGCAAATTTAGAATTAGAATTAAGACGTTGCGAAGAAGGAGGAGCAGATTTACTTCATTTCGACGTTATGGACGGGCATTTTGTTCCTAATATAACTGTCGGACCTTTACTTGTTGAACCAATAGCAAGAATCACCAAATTACCTATAGACTGTCATCTAATGATAAGCGAACCGGACAAATTCATCGAAAGTTTTGCCCGAGCAGGCGCCAATATGATTTCTGTTCACGTGGAAGCAGTTCCGCATCTTCACCGCACACTTTCTTTTATAAAAAGTTTCAATATCCAAGCTGGTATTGCTCTCAATCCTATTACACCGTTAGATTATGCTTTTGATGCCGCAGAATACTGCGATTTTATTTTACTAATGTCTGTAAATCCCGGATTCGGCGGGCAAAGTTTCATTAATTCTTTTCACAAAAGAGCAAGAACTTTAAGAAA
>DAIOVK010000257.1:0-5158 GCA_036759045.1 Kapaibacterium sp. (SeqCode)
TTGATATTGCTTCAGATATTAAATGTAAGAAAGAACACACCCCTTTGTCCCCTCTCAAGAGGGGAATAAGAACTGTGGTATAAAATAAAAGAACGTATCAGCCCTGCCCCTCTCAAGAGGGGAATAAGAACTGTGGTATAAAATAAAAGAACATATCAGTCCTGCCCCTCTCAAGAGGGGAATAAGAACTGTGGTATAAAATAAAAGAACGTATCAGCCCTGCCCCTCTCAAGAGGGGAATGCTTAAGGTGAGTTATAAAAATTAAAACGGCTTAATCCTTAACTTAGTTTAGATAACAATCTGTTTATTTCATTTATTAACACACTTTTGGATATAGGTTTAGAAAGATAGCCATCGAAAGCAACGGTAGTATTGTTAAATTCTTCATCATTGACAGTGTAAGCGGTTTGTGCGATAAATGAAATATTACGATTAATTTGTTTAATTTGTTGCATTGCTTCATAACCAGTAATATCCGGAAGATTTAAATCCATAAGAACTACTTTAATATTAGGATTATTTTTGCAAATATTTATAGCTTCATCGCCGGTTGATGCCTGATGAATATTAAAGTTAGAGTTTTTCAAAGTAGATTTATAATAAATCATACTTGTTGGGTCGTCTTCCACTATAAGTATTTCAGATTGCTCGTTTTCAATGACAGAAGGAGTAGCAAGGTTTTTAATTTGCTTATTTTTAGATTGAATAATTGAAGCAGGTAATAAAACTTTGAAAGAAGAGCCAATTCCTACTTCAGAAGTAAACTCAATTTTTCCATTGACTAATTCAACTAGACCTTTTGCAATAGACAATCCTATACCAACCCCCAGATGTACACGGGTTCTTGTGTTATCAATTTGCTCAAATTTATTAAATACACGTTTTTGGTCATCTTCAGATATACCAATACCTGTATCTTTAATTTCAAATATTAAATAATCCTCTTTGGTATAGCAATAAATGCCGATTTTTCCTTCATCAGTGAACTTAAAAGCGTTATCAATAATACACATCAAAGCATCATAGAGAACTTTTCTATCTGAATTGATAAGTATATCCTTTGTTTCGTCAATTTTATATTCAAATTCAATTTTGTTTTGAGCTGCCAAATTGACAAACATAGAATGCAAATCTTCAACTAATCCTTTTACATCGAAATAAGCAAAATAAACGTTAATTTGTTTGGTTTCAATCATAGCAATACCGATTACATTGTTGATTAAGGTAGTTAATCTGTCGGCTGCATTCCTTAAATGAAACAGATACTCAAGTTTTGTATCTTCATCTAAAGTATTTTCCTGAAGTAAAGTAGAGAAACCAATAATTCCATTTAAAGGGGTACGAAGCTCGTGAGTAACATTGCGAAGGAAAGCAGTTTTTAATCTTTCACTTTCTTCAGCTTTTTCTTTGGCGTTAATTAGTTCTAATTCATATTTCTTTTTCTCATCAATATTATGAGCCATTCCATGATATGATTTTTTCCCGTTATTATCAATAATCAGTTTAGTATTTGTTCTAATCCATAACAAGCTGTTCGATTTTGTTTTTATTCGATATTCAGTAGGATGTAAATTATTAATTTCCAAGTCAATTAATGACTGCTTGATTTTTTCAATATCTTCTTCATAAACAACGTCAAAAATATGTTTGCCGATGTAATAGTCAGAAGTGTTACCTGTTATTTTGAAGACACTTGGGGACATATAAACAAAATAACCTTTTTCGTTGAAAATATACATTGCTTCATTTATATTTTCAACTAGGTTTCTGTATTTCTCTTCTGTTTTAATTAAAGTTACTTTAGTAGATTCGATTTCTGAAATATCAGTTTCAATATTGATAATAACAGTCCTGTCTTTCCAGTTAACGAGAGCAGAATTAACTAATAGTTCGAAGCGATTGCCTATGTTGTTTTGAAGAGAAACGTTATAATTTATTTTACCTTTTTCTTTTAATTCAAGAATTCTTTTTTCAAACAATGATTTATATTCAGGAGAGTAAATATCCTTGATATTTTTGTATGATAACTCTTCTTTTGTTAAGCTATGGAATTGAGATGCTGTATTATTAACATAAAGTATGTTACCATAAAAATCATATATAATAATAGAAGCAGGCAATATATCTAAAATCGTAGATTGAATTTGTAATTGTTGAACAGCTTCTTTTAATTCACTTTCAATTAACTTTCTTTCGGTAATATCCCTGCAAAGGCAAAATATAAATTTTTTTCCGTTAATATAAGCAGCATTAGTAGAAATTTCGACATCGTAAAAGGAATTATCTTTTCTTTTATGTTTAGTTTCAAAGAAATCACCTTCTTCAGTAACTTTTTTAATGATTTCTAAAAGTTCTTCTTTCGACCATCTTGTGTCCCAGTCCCAAACATAAAGAGAATCCATTTCTGCTAAAGAGTAACCCAACATTTCTGAGAACTTAAGATTACTTTCAAATGCCCTTCCATTTTCGTCAAGAACGACTATTCCATCTTTAGATTGGTTGACCAATACTCTTCTTCTGATTATTTCGCTTGCCAATTCTTCTTCAATAATTGCTTTAGCAATGAAGCTACTACAGGCTGCAGCCAAAGATTCTAAATATTGCTTCATATCTTCGGGAACGTTTTCCTTTTTATGAGAGCCGATATTAATGCATCCAATTACTTCGTTCTGATAGGTTAAAGGAACAACAGAAGTTGCTAGTATTCCTTCGTCTAGTTCCAAAGAATTATCAGTGAATTTAGAGTGTTGAGATAATATTGTTTTCCCTTCTTTAACAATTTTTGCTCTAGAAGAATCGGAATTATAATGAGAAGAATGTTGAAGAAATTCTGAGGAAAGGTTGTTATGAATAATTAATTTTAAATCGCCAGTTGCCTTATCAACCAAATAAATTCCGCCACAATCCATTCCTGTATTGTTTATTATTGAGAATAAGCAATACTTTAGTATATCATCTAAACCGGTGATAGTGCTTAAAGTGTTTAAAAATATATATTGACTATGTAATCTTTCTTCATTTAACTTTCTTTCTGTAATATCTCTGCAAGTAAAACACAGAACCTCTTTACCGTAATATTTTATTAAAGAACCCAATACCTCTACAATAATAATTCTACCGTCTTTTGCCTTATAATGCCTTTCTTTAATATGAATTGAACCCTTTTCAATTAAAGTTTGAACGTTTTTATCAATAGAATCCTTAGAATGTGCTATAAAATCATAAAGATTCATCTTGTAAAGTTCTAATTCACTATATCCTAATGTTTTAATAAATGATTCGTTGGTCTCAATAATTCGTTTAGTTGTAATATCTATTAAAAAGATACCATCTAAGCTTTGCTTAAGAATAGCTCTATATTTTTGTTCATTTTCACTTAATAATTTATGATGCTTTTTGAGGTCGGTAACATCTCTTGCAATGCAAAGAATAGAACTTTTATGCTTGAAATCAATTTGTTTGCATATTAATTCAACCGGAACAGCAAAGTCATTTTTAGTATAAAATTCAGATTCAAATGTTATTATATGATTTCCATTGCTAATATCTTTTAATAAGAAATTATTTGTTTTCTCAGTTCTTATTAGCTCAGATAAATTTAATTTTAAAAATTCTGATTTAGAATAGCCATATCTATCTGCCATAGCTTGATTTATTTCTAGAATATTTCCATCTGCATCATAAATTAAGACAGCATCAGTTAAGCTATTGAATAAATAATCGTATTTTTTTTCAATATCTTCTAATTCAAAAGCAGTGTGTTTTTCTTCAGTAATATTGAAAGCAATACCCATTATTGTATGCTTTTCTTCTAGTTTCTCTACTATTCTGCCAATTACTCTAAGCCATATAAATTTACTTTCACTTAAACTCTTAACACGAAACTCCATTAGCAAACCATTAGTTTTTCCGGAAAGATGCTCTTTCAAGTCAGATTTTACTCTTTCTATATCATCGGGGTGTACTAATTCTATCATTTCCTGGTAAGTTGCTTCATTTTTTATTTTAACACCAAATAATTCTGGTTTTCTTTGAGAAAATACCACTTTGCCAGATGGAAATTCAATTTGCCAAAATGCCAATTGCGCCGATTCCATTGCTTTTTCGATTATTTCAATTGTTTTAGTTATCATTTTTATATATTATTTTTTTTAAATAAATTTTAAAAATATCTAAAATATAATTTAAATAATTAATTTATCAATTTAAAGAAATATTATATGAAATTTGATTTTTTAAAAAAAATCTAGTGATTTGAACATTCAGAACTCCAGACCATAAATCTGAAATAAAGGAGTTAGGAGATTTGCCTTGTAAAGTATAATTGCGAAAAATACCCAAAGAATGTGTCATTCTGAAGCGTTTTGAATAATCTCAAACTCTGTGGTTTCAATGACTTATGAGATTCTTCACTACGCTTGCCAATGACATCTTTACATTTGTCTGTCATTCTATCAGCTTGCTGATAGTATGACTGAAATAATAACTGTTTCTAAATCTCAAATTTTATGGTATCAATGACTTGTGAGATTCCTCACTTCGTTGCCAATGACATCTTTACTTAGTCATACTATCAACAAGTTGATAGCATGACTTATCTCTTGTCATACTATCAGCTTGCTGATAGTATGACTGAAAAGCACTGTTTCGGAATTACACTTTTAGTGATGTCATCTCCATTTAAATAAAGGTTTTCCTTTATCAGGGGGTTCGGAATGACAGGGTTAACAGATGCCATCTCCATATCAATAAAGGTCTTTATTTTTCTGGGTTCAGAATTACAGACAATATTAAATTATTAGAAACTCCACTTAAGAAAGAAAAAACAATAATAAATCCTTTTCATTATTTTTGAAATTAAAAAAAAATAGTTAAATTGTAAAGTTATAAAGTTAATATGGAATGAATAGAAAAAAATAAATTCAAAACAAATTAATAACAGGAGATTATGGAAAGCAATATTACACAGAGCGGATTACCAGAAAATTCATACAGGGAACTGAAGCCGGGCGAAGAGTATATTCCCGTAATGCCGGCAAATAAATTAATTCCCGAAGTGAACTACTGGTCAGTTTTTTGGGGCTTATTTATGGCTTTGATTTTTTCTGCAGCAGCAGCTTACTCCGGACTTAAAATCGGACAGGTATTCGAAGCAGC
>DAIOVK010000258.1:0-5126 GCA_036759045.1 Kapaibacterium sp. (SeqCode)
TATCAGCTTACAGCTATCAGCTTACAGCTATCAGCTTACAGCTATTGGCTGTCGGCTGTCGGTTATTAGTTTATGGTTTATGGTATTTTTTCATTAACAATTAACAATTAACAATTAACAATTAATCATTAATCATTAATCATTATATCAGTAAATATACTTATTTTATATTTAAAAAAAATTTGCTAAATTGTATAGTTAGACATAAAAAAAAGAAGAAAAGATAATGGAAGACAAACAATATCAAATATGCGTAGTAGAAGACAACATTCCAATAAGAAAGCTATATTGCACATTGCTTAAAAAGCATAATTTTCAGACAGTAGATTTTCCTGATGGCAAGCAAGCAATAGACTGGTTGAGTAATAATACTCCTGATTGCGTCTTAGTAGATATCCTTTTACCGGATATGAACGGTACGGACATTTTACATTTTATAAGAAAAAAATCTGGTGGTGAGCTAATTCCAATTATAGCTGCAACTGGCTTTGCTCATTCTAACGACAGACAAAAGTTTTTAGATATGGGATTCGATTCATATATATCAAAACCAATAAACACTGCAAGTTTTGCTGATGATATTGAAGAAGTAATAAGGAAAAAGAATGAACAAAAATAATATAAATGATACAACTTCATTAGATAGTATAATCAGGGAAGCTGCAAGTAAGCGAAAAGCTGTGCTGACTTTCTCAAAAACCTACCCCGCTTATATTATTCTAATTGTTTTATTAGTAATAAGCGTCATAATATATTTTTATCTGAAAGGTAGAGTAGACGATGATAATCAAAAAGCTTTCGATAAGGCAGTAAATTCTGTAATGACACGACTTGAACGAAAACACCAAACTAATGTTGAAGTAATTCAACAGCTGCAGGGGGTATATAAAAGTATAACTCTTGTTGTAAAAGATTTTTTTGATTTATATGCTTCAGTTCCGGCAAATACCTATCCTTCTATTATGTCAATTTGCTATACTCCACTTATTACCCCAACGACAAGAGACAACAGAGAATTCGATATGCAGCGTGCAGGAATTCTTGATTTTAAGGTGTATCCCCAAGGTATTAGAGATAATTATTTCCCGGTATTTTATATAGTTCCAGAGCAACAGAATTATCATCTATTTGGAAAAGATTTAGCATATAATCCAATTGTTAGAGAAGCAATAGAAAAATCCCGCGACAGCAATATGATAGTTTCTACTCCAGTTATTGACGTCAGAGGAAATGATACTCTCGGCTTTTATGTTATTGCTCCTGTTTTTCAAAAGGATTCTACTATAAATTCAGTGGAATTAAGAAAAAAATACTTTATGGGCGCAGTAATTTTAGAATCTGATATTCATAAATTCTTTGAAGAAGCATTAGCTACAAACAGAATTGCAAGTGATACAACAATTTTATTCTTTGGTATTGAAGAAACATTATCCAAAAAAATATATTATCAATCATCAAACTATGCTGTTTCTAAATTAGATTATGACAAATTAGAGCAAACTCAAATATTAAAAATTGCTGACAAAACCTTTCAAATAAACTTTGCGACTATTCCAGAATTCGGCTCAGGTTTGCAGCAAATAGTGCCAATTATAAGTTTAATTTTATCGTTAATAATCAGTTTTGCTTTCTTCGGATTTGTCCTTTCTGTAATAACTTCAAGAGCAAGAGCAGTTGATTTGGCTGAAAGAATGACACGTTCTCAAAGACGAATTGTCGAAATGTCTAATGATATTATTGCTGTATTAGATTTAGAGGGTAATTGGAAATCTATGAACCCTGTTTCTGAATTGCTTTTTGGTTTAAAACCAATGGCTTTAATCGGAAAAAATATTAGTGAGCTTTTAATTAACAGCGAAGATGCAAACATTATTCTGAATAAAGTCAAACATAGTTCTGAAGTCGCCAATGACAGAATTGATGTGTTGATGAAAGGCAGAGATAAACAAGACATTTGGATGAGCTGGAATTTAAATATTTCTAAACAAGATGGATTGATTTATACTATTGGACGTGACGTTACTTTAGAAAAGAAAGCGGAAGAAGAAGAACGACTAAAGTCGAAACAAATTCAACTTGCAGAGCAGTTTACAAAAGAAGCAAGTGAATACAAATCTTACTTTATGACTAAATTAAGCCACCAGCTAAGAAACTCACTTACTGGTATAATAGGTTATCTGCAATTAATTTCTCAAAAAATTTACGATTCTGAAGAAGAACACGATTCATTTATAGAACTAGCCGAACAAAGCTCCGAAGAGCTCTTCACTTTCGTTTCTGACATTATTGACGTCGCTCTTGGAAATGAAGGAGCATACAAAGAACTTTCTTCTATTTCATTTAATGATACAATTCAGGATGTTAGCTCTCAAATTAAAAAAGAAGTTGGCAGCTTAAAAGAAATAATTATTCAAATTCTTGAAGATAGCGAAGATATTACAGTTCTGGGAGATTATAATCTTATTTTAGAATCTTTAAAGAGTGCTATTCTTGCTCTAACCGAAGGAATTGAAACAAGCGAACTGAGTGTGATAGCAAACTCAAATCCTCACGAAGAAGCTGCTGAAATACAAATCCTTACTGGCCCTAATAAATTTGTTGCCGAAATGATTGAAGTTTATAAAAAGCATACTTCAAATATTATTGAATCACTGAAAAATGATAAAAATGACGTAATGCTCAATTTAGCTATGGCAAATTCCAAGCTACACATCTTAAACGGAACTATGTCAGTTGAAACATTCGGTGCCGAAGAAGGTAATCTTATTCAAATAAATTTACCTGTTAATAAACAAACTGAAGGTTAATTGTGGGGCAAAGGAATTTACGCATTTTGCAACTTGCCCCACAAGTTCCTTTTCCAAGTGATGATGGTGGTAAAATTAGCATTGCAAATACTTTCCTGCAGTTTGTTAATCAAAACCACCATGTTACTTTTTTTGCTTATAATCAAAATGAAATTTATGATAATATTAAAGAACATTTTATAAATTCAAACCCGATTTTCGTAAATCATTCTACAAAAAATACTTTTCCCCGAATTTTAAAAGCTGTTTTAACACATAAATCCTTATATATTACCAAACATATAAGCAATAAAGTTAAAAGAATAATTGATAATTTACTTAAAGAACAAACTTTCGATATTATTCATTCTGACCATTCCTGTATGGCTCAACTTGCTCTTTATGCAAAATCAATTTGCGGCGCCCCGGTTGGAATTCGGCTCAATAATATTGAATATATAATCTGGCAGCGTTATGCCGAATCACTACCAAAGCGAGGTTTAAAAAAGTTGTTTGTAGAATCACAGGCAAAGTTACTTCAGGAACAGGAAAAGCAGCTGTTCGAAAAGGCAGATGTTTGCTTTTCGATTACCGGAATTGACAAACAAAAAGCATTGGAACTTTCGCCTAAAGCAAATGTAGTTGTTGCAAGTGCCGGAGTTGATTTAAAGAATTTCAAACCACTTGAAACCGAAAGAAATGGCAATCAAATCATTATCGCTACTACATTTAATTGGGTTCATAACGTAAATGGGTTACGCTGGTTTATTGATTCCGTTCTTCCTTTGATTAGAAAACAAAACAGTGCTGCCTATCTTTCGATAATTGGAAAAAATATTCCAAGAGAATTTTTTGAAAAAGCCCGGTTAGAAAATGATAATCTTAGTTTTGAACCAAAGAGTTCTCAAGATTATAACCAAGGAAGTAATCATATACCCAATGGATTACAGCTTCTTGGATATGTGCCGAGTGTAACTCCTTTTTTAAATAAAGCAAGCGTTTATATAGCTCCGCTTTTTGTTGGATCCGGAATTAGAATAAAAATTCTCGAAGCAATGGCAATGGAACTTCCAGTGGTCGCTACTCCAGTTTCTGCAGAAGGAATTGAAGCATGTGAAAAAGATGGATTGTTTATATGCTCAAATCCAGAGGATTTTGCTGAAAAGGTTCTTTTCTTATTGAATAATTACGAAGCAGCCCGTAAGTTAGGGGAAAATGCAAGAAAATTAATTGAGCAGAAATACACATGGGAAAGAAATATCGGTATAATGATTAATGAGTATGAACGTCTTTTAAAAAATGATTAATAGAATATTATGTATATTGCTGCTTTGTCTTGCTTTCAGTCAAAACTTAAAATGCGTTGAGGAAACTAATTACAAATTCCTTTTGGAAAGAATGTTCGTTATTCCAAAATGGGTAGAAAATAAACCGACAATTAGCATAAATTACGGCTACTCCATTCCTTCCATACCTTTAAAACATTTTACCTCTAATTTTTCTCATCCATATCCAATAGAACTCTCTTATGGATTTACCCGCTTTGAATTTGGAGAAGAATTTGGATTGGAAAATATTCAGTATTATGCTTCGGAATTTGTTCATATAGCAAATATTTCATCTCACTTAAAACCAAAAAGTTTGAACAAAGACATCACAACAGATAACTGGACTTTCGGATTTGCATATAAAAATGGTTATGGACATATATTTGCTGATTCTTCTTCGCTCACTTTTTATCATACCGGCTCTCTCGACTGGTCGCATATTGATATTGAACTTGCTGCTGCAACTGAGAAAGAACAAACCGAGTTTAATAAATTTGATGAAAAAATGAAATTCGGAACGAGTTTTGAATCGGGTTTAATGTATAATTTAACAGATATTCTAAATCTCAATGTTTCTTATTTTCATAATTTAACATTTCAGGATGCTCATCTAGGGAAATGGCTTGGTTCTTCATTTATTGAGCTTATTTTGCAAAGAACATTAGATTTCTGGAGTTATGAAATTATAAAAAATAATACTGATTACGGACCACTACTAAATTTTATTGGTAAAAGTGCTTGTTCGGTTATTATTTACGAATTGCGAAGGAATAAGCAGTTTTTCCCTTTTAATTCAAATTATGCTTTAAGTTACGATGGAATAAAATTTGGATTCGTATTTACGTTTTAAAATTCTGTAGTTCCATAATTCTACTAAAGTATAAAAAGAACGCTGGCTTACATCTTCAAGATGTAGAGTATATTAATCTCTAACTCTCCCAAATTTACGTAATAGAGAGTTTTTTTAGTTGGAAATGCATACATTTTTCGTACTGATAGTAAAATCACCATA
>DAIOVK010000259.1:0-5124 GCA_036759045.1 Kapaibacterium sp. (SeqCode)
ACCTTATACATTCCGCGTATGGAATGGCCAAACTCTACAAGAATTACCAGCTTATGCAACTTATTTAGTTGGTCCCGAAGCTTATGAAATAAGCGGATTCTCTATGCTTGCAACACTAGTAACAAATGTTGCTGTATCTCAGAATATCCAATTAAATACTGGTTGGAATATGATTTCCGGTTACGTTGTTCCAAATGACCCAAGTGTTGTTTCATTATTTGAAGATTTCGTAGGTAATTTGAAGATAATGAAGAACTCAAATGCACAAATGTATGTTCCTGCTTACAGTATTAATACAATTGTTAATTGGAACAATGCTGATGGATATTTGGTTAATATGCTTGGTAACGAAGTGTTAACTTTAACTGGCGAGCAAATAGTACCAGAAACAACTCCTCTTAACTTAAACACTGGCTGGAATTTATCAGCATATTACCGCGATAATCCAATGTCTCCATTCACAGCTCTTGCTTCAATCAATCCTTATGTTGTTTTAGTCAAGAATAATGCTGGTGGTATTTATAGCCCAATTTACGGTATAAACACTATTGGAAATATGGTACCAGGTCAAGGTTATAGTTTCTATATGAATCTGTCAGCTCCATTAACTTACCCAGCAAATAGTGCACGTAAAGCGATTGCCGGTGAAGACGTTACTCCACTTGCAAAACATCTTATTCCTCAGGTAAATAATACTGGAAATAATGCAACTTTATTACTTTCAGTTAATGTTAGCAATGGAAATGAAATTGGTGTTTATAACTCAAATAACGAACTTATCGGTTCCGGTGCAGTTTATAACGGCGTTGCCGCTGTTAATATCTGGGGCGATAATGACATTACTGCTAATTTAGACGGCGCAAAAGCAAATGAATTATTAACTGTTAAACTTTATAATTCAAATTCTAATACATTAAATGATATTTCTTTAATTAATATTCAAGAAATAACAAATGCTTTAGAACAAGATGCTTTATATTATAATTCAAATGCTATTTATGTAGCCAAAGCAACAGTTCAAAATGAAACAGCACTTGTTATGTCAATTACTAATATTCCAAATCCAGTTTCAAGCTCAACCAAGTTTGAATTCTCATTAGTAAATGATGACAATGCTGAAATTCTTGTTTATAATGTTAGAGGTGAAGAAATTGCACGTTTAGCAAATGGCTTCTATAACGCAGGCACTTATTCTGTTAGCTTCGATGCAAGCAATTTAACAAGTGGCTCTTATAATGTCGTATTGCGTTCTGGCAATAAATCAGTTTCTACTATTATGATGATTACCAAATAAGTAAATCTGCTTATTTATGATAAAAAACCGATGTCCGAAAGGGCATCGGATTTTTTTTTGTTAAAAATTTAAATATTAATAGTTTGATTTCTTTTAAATTATTAAATTAGTATATTAATTATTTAAAAATTTAAACTAATAAATTAGTAATCTACGTTTATATTAAGTTTTAAAATATTTAATTTCTAAAAAATTAATGAAATGTCAAATTTACTCAATCTTATGATTGAGCAGTTATGAGAATAAGTATAATAAAGTCAAAATATTCGTCTTCAATTTTTCAACTTATTGCTGATATTGTTTCAATTTCAATAAGTTATGTCATACAATTCTTTATTGTGTTTGAATCCGGATTGTTCGAAACAACAATTCAATATGGATTTATTGATTTTATTGCTCCATTAATCACTTTGCTTATTTACTGGATAATTTTATATTGGTTCACTGGATTATATAAAAACTGGTACATTCGTTCTCCTTTTGATGAGATATTTACAATATTAAAAACCTCAATTATTGGAACATTAATCATTTTCTTTTTTGTTTTTTTTGATAGCAGTAAATCACCGAGATTGCTTTTTCTTACTTTTTTTATTATTTTGTTTTTTTCTGTTTGCATAGGAAGATTTTTTGCGAGGCGATTGCAAATTAAATTACGAACGAAAGGAATTGTATCTGTACCATCAATTATTATCGGTTCATTTAATAAAGTCAGCGATTTACATAACAAAATATTAAAATCAAAATCCTGGGGTTATAAAACTATCGGAGTAATCCTTTTTGATAGCATAGAAGAAGAAAATAATCCTATATCAGCTCTAATTAAAGGTGATATTAGTAAATTAGAAGAAATCATTGAAGATTTAAAGCCGGAAGAGGTTTTGATTTCTGCAGAAAAAACTGACCAGAAAATGCTTATGTTTATTGTTACTTTATGCGATACTAAAGGAATAACTGTAAAAATAATTCCAGATATTTACGACATTTTTACGGGTCAGGTAAAATCTTTAGCTCTTTATGGAATACCTTTAATAGAAATATCGCCACAACTTATTGCACCTTGGCAAAAACTAAGTAAAAGGTTAATTGATATTCTGTTTAGCATTTTAGTATTGTTTCTGGGATTTCCTATATGGCTTTTAATAGGAATAATTGTGAAGTTAGATTCCAAAGGATCAGTTCTATACAAGCAGGAAAGAGTAGGGAAAAATGGCAGAATTTTTACAATATACAAATTCCGTTCAATGGTTCAGAACGCAGAAAAAGACGGGCCTCAATGGGCAAAAATGGGAGATTCACGCGTTACAAGGATTGGGTACTTTTTAAGAAAATCTCATTTAGACGAGGTCCCTCAATTCTTTAATATTTTAATTGGCGAAATGAGTATAGTAGGACCCCGTCCAGAAAGACCAATATTCGTAGAAAAATTTAGCAAATTAGTGCCGTATTACAGACGAAGATTAAAAGCAGCCCCCGGATTAACGGGTTGGAACCAGGTTCGTTTTGTAACGTATGAAGAAACTATAGAAGAAATTGAGAACAGATTGAAAGATGATTTTTATTATATTGAAAATTTTTCTTTAAAACTTGATTTAGAAATTATATTTAGAACAGTATTTTTAGTAATAAAGGGACACGGACAAACATAAATGAAATCTATTGTTATTATTCCGACTTATAATGAAATTGATAATATAGAACGTATTATCAATAAAATTCATAGTGTTATGCCAGATATACACGTTCTGGTTGTTGATGATAATTCACCAGATGGTACTGCTCAGACAGTAGAAAAAATGATGGCAAACGATAATAGAATTTTTATACTCAAAAGACCAGGAAAGATGGGCTTAGGAACTGCTTATTGCGATGGCTTCAGGTTTTCGCTCGACAATAATTATGACGCCATATTAGAAATGGATGCTGATTTTTCGCATGACCCTGAAGAACTTCCTAATTTTATCGAACAAGTCAAAAAATTTGATTTAGTAATTGGTTCTCGTTATAGTACCGGTGTTAATGTTATCAATTGGCCACTTCGCAGGTTAATTTTAAGCTATGGTGCTAATATTTACACTCGCATTATTACCGGAATGCCAATAAAAGATGCAACCGGCGGATATAAATGTTTCCGCGCCGACGCTTTAAGGAAAATCAATTTAGAAGCAATCAAATCGAACGGGTATGGTTTCCAGATTGAAATGAATTATAAAGTATGGAAAAATAAAGGAAATATTAAAGAAATTCCAATCATTTTTATTGACCGTAGAAGCGGTATTTCTAAAATGAATAAAAAAATTATCTGGGAAGCTATTTTCCTGGTATGGAAATTGAAATTCTCCTGTTGTAAGAAAAATTAAATTTGAAATATGCCAAGAATAAAGAAAATAGAAGATACAATTACGAAAGATGAGCAAATAACTCAGTTACAAAAGCAACTCGCCTGGTATAAATCTTTTTTTGACAATGCAACTGATGCGGTATTTATTGTTCAACCTGAAACATGGTCTGTCCTTGATGCCAATGAGTTCGCTGCTATTTTATTAAATATACCGAGGAATAAATTACTCGGTACGACTTTGCCACAGTTCAGAAGAATCTTTAAACTTCTGCAAAGGAGTAGCTCACCTATTGTTTTAAGTGAACTAACACTTGAAACAGCAGATAATTTTTCGCTTATGGTTGA
The DNA here is from genome assembly GCA_036759045.1 of Kapaibacterium sp. (SeqCode). GTDB lineage: Bacteria > Bacteroidota > Ignavibacteria > Kapaibacteriales > UBA2268 > JAAYJM01. Next base: position 3,981 of record DAIOVK010000259.1, read on the forward strand.
AGTAAGTGCTCGATTTGTTGAATATGAAGGGCAAAATTTAATTCAGGCAATAGCACGTGATGTTGGCGAACAGCATGCGCTTACCGATAAACTTGTTCAGGCAGATAAATTAGTGCTTCTTGGACAGCTATCAGCCGGAGTTGCTCACGAAATTCGTAATCCTTTAGCTGCAGTTAATTTAAATTTACAAATTTTGCAAAGAAAAATTCCTGAAGATGCCCCTGAATCTAATTTTATTAAAACTGCACTTCAGGGAGTTGACAGGATTGCACGCATTGTCGAGGTTACTTTAAACTTTTCCCGTCCAGCTGTTCCAGACATTAAAGGATTAAGTTTAAACAGTTTGATTACTACAACACTGGAACTCGTAAGTTCAGTATTAAAAAGAAAGGAAATAACAGTCGAATTAAAACTATTCGATAAGCTTCCTTTAGTTGCAGCAGACGGAAAACAAATGCAACAAGTCTTCATTAATTTACTTACAAACGCTGCCGATGCTATTAAATCTAAAGGGAATATCTCTGTTTCTACTTTTGTAGAGCAGGCATCAAAACAGAATGAGCGTAATACAATAGTTTGCTCAATTGCTGATACTGGCTCCGGAATACCCCCTGAAGATTTACCTAAAATATTCAATCCGTTTTTCACTAGGAAACCTGAAGGAACTGGTTTAGGATTACCAATAACTCAAAGAATTCTCCATCAGCACGGCGGAATTATTGATGTGGAAAGCAAAGTCGGCGAAGGAACTACTTTTTATATTAAATTGCCAGAAGCAAAAATGTAATATTAATATTAGAACTACTTACAAAAAATCGGAAATAAAGAAGCTGTGAGAATTGTATCTCAAAGAACAATTTCGTATTATTCAAATTTTAGAACTCCAGACCTTCGTAGTTTTTTTATTTCGCATATTTTAAAATATGAGGTTAATTTTTTAAAAGAGTATTACCATTAGTCATTAGTTATTAGTAGTTACAAACTAATAACCAATGACTAATGACTAATAACCGAGTAAAGATTTTTTTTAACTACGAAATTATTCTTTACTGTGCAAATCTTCTAACTCCTTTATTTTCATTATAAGTTCTGAAGTTCTGATGTTACGAAGATTCTGCTGCTTTTGAACCTACTATTTGAATAT
>DAIOVK010000260.1:0-5078 GCA_036759045.1 Kapaibacterium sp. (SeqCode)
AATTCTTAATTCCCCTCTTGAGAGGGGCAGGGGTGTGTTCTTGTTTGAACTATGATTTATCTGATTTTTATGATTAAGAGATGATTAACTTTCTTAATATTTTCAAAATTATTTGTAATTTTAATTTAGAGTTATAAAATGGAAATCAAAGAAAAATTGTTTCAGCTACATAGCGAACATGTTTATTCAGTTATTATAGAAGCTTTATCTGAATATGTAGATAATAATTTCTATATTGATGAAGAAAATCTTTCTGAGGTTAAAGAAGCAAAAGACTTACTTGAACAATTAAAAATAATTAAAAATGGATGTAAGAATAATCAAATAACTACGCTATTTGCTGAAGAAAAAATAAATAGTACTGAATACATTCAGATAATTTTCAGATTAATTAAAGCTGAAGAACTAAAGTCAATAGAGTTAGATAAATTTTTTGATTACAGGTAATCAAACAGGTTTTTACTTTAGTATTGAGAAAGATTTAAAATTTGAGGTATTGGGGATTGGGAAGATAACACTTGTTTTTTCTTTAATCTTCCTTCAAAAATGCAATTCTTTAAGTCATACTATCAACAAGTTGATAGCATGACAACTATATCTTGTCATGCTATCATTTCCCAATGATAGTATGACTGAAATTTAGCAACGTAGTTGCATTATCGTAATAGATATTAAAACACACATGGAAAAAATCTCGTAGAGATGAGAACACTCCTACGGAGTTCATTCGCTCTTTTTCTTGCTTTGCTACTACGATAACATATCTACGATGTTTTTCCTTTCTCTCCTTACAAAATTGAATTTTAAAAAGAAAGTTTCCTAATCAAGTTCAACTTGGAAAGGAGTTACGACAGCCGTTAATAAAATAATTAACAATAACCATTTATTTGAAAACTATAGTGTGAACTAATTCGGAAGCGAAATGTGTGTTAATTGCTTTTCTTATTTCTTCGGTTCTCATAATGAGTTCAACCCGCCAGGTGGAAGAATTTGTTTCAATAAGTAATTTGCCGTCTTTCAAACTAATTATAGTGGTTATTGCTGCAATTCTTTCACCAATGATTTCTTTCCATTCCTCTTTTAAAATAGCAAACTGATATTCTTCTTCCATACCAAGCTTTTTTACTAACTGCTTTACAACACTTTCAAATGTTTTCGTTGAATTTTTATTATTTTTCATTATAAGGAAAAAGTTAAAAAACAAATTTTACTAATTTATCAAATTTTTGACATAAAAGAAAATTTTTCATTATATTGCATAATTAATAAATATTAATTATTGATTAATGCAAGAAAAAGTATATCATACAAGTTTTGAACAAGAAGAAAAATACTGGTGGTATGTCGGTAGGAATGTGATAATACGCAGTTTCTTAGAAAAATATTGCAAATTAAAAAAGGGCAGCTCTGTGCTTGATATTGGCTGTGGTACTGGCGGTTTCGCTGCTTCTATTTCTGAAAATTTAATTCCCCTTTGCCTTGACACTTCACCAATTGCTTTAGAATATTGTAAAAAAAGAGGTATTAAAAATATATTCAATTCAACTTTGGAAGAATTTGACGCCAGCAATTTAAATATACAGGCATTAACTTTATTAGACGTAATCGAACACATCGAAAACGATTTTTCAGTTATAAAAAATGCTAATCGTGTTTTGGATAAAGATGGCTGGCTGCTTGTTACCGTCCCGGCTTTTAAGTGGCTTTGGAGTAAACACGACGTATTGGTTATGCACCAAAGACGCTACTCGAAAAAGCAACTTGTTAATTTATTGAGTGGTGCCGGCTTTCAAGTCGAGTATTCCTCTTATTTCAATTTCTTCCTGTTTATCCCGGCTGTAATTAAACGCTTTTTTAACGAACATTTTGTTAAGGAAGTAAACATAGAATCAGTTGAAGAAGTGCCAAATTTTTTAAATACTATTTTTAAAAATATTTTTGCTTTTGAATCAAAGGTTTTGCAAAAAATCAAATTCCCGTTCGGTTTGTCAATAATCGCAATAGCAAGGAAAAAGTAATATGGGCTTTTTGGATAAAATACTCAAACGCGAGGTAACGATTGTATTTAACTGGATTTTAGATAACGCTCTTCCGCCATTTTTGCGGGACAGCAAATGGCTGATGAATCCGCTTTTTCGTTTGGTTTACGGAAAAGAAGTCCGGGATTTGGTGATGAAATTCAAGGAACGGGCATATTTTCTTACTGACGAAGAATACGCTGAATATTATAGTGTTTACGCTAATACTTCCATTTCAACCAAGCGTCCAACTGATTTGGGGAATAAATCTGTTATGGCTATTGTTGAAAATATTGTCGGAAAAAATGTAATTGATGTTGGCTGCGGTAGAGGATATTTATCTCAAAAAATCGCAAGCGAAAGGAAAGTTGACGTAACTGCTGCCGATTTTCAGATTTTAGACGAATTAAAAAAACATACAAATCCAAAGTATGTAGAAGCAAATATAGAGCAGTTGCCATTCGCTGACAATTCTTTTGATACGGTAGTTTGCACCCATACTTTAGAGCATATAATCAACATACAGCAGGCGATTTCTGAATTAAGACGAATCACAAAAAAGCGCCTGATTGTTGTTGTCCCTTTGCAACGTGAATACAAATATACTTTCGATTTGCATGTGCATTTCTTTCCTTATTTGCATACTTTTAAATCGGTTATGCGAAATGAAAAAGCACATTGCAGATTAATCAATAACGATATTTTTTATATTGAGGATAAAGTTTAACTAAATATAAAAAAATTATGAAAAAAACTAATACAAAAGTAAGTAGTCAGACAAAAAGTCAGAAAGAGCAGAAAATTACAATCACTGAGCTACCGTTTTGGGTGGCTGGATTAGTATTTCTTGCTACTACGCTGATTTTTTTTGGTGAGCAGCTTTTCGGCTCTGCATATTTTTGGGAAGATTTCGTAAGATACGTTTATCCCACACAAGCTTATGCAGCAAGAGAAGTTCTTTCGGGTTCTCTGCCGTTTTGGAATCCTTTCACTTTCGGTGGAATGCCTTTCATTGCCGATATTGCAGTCGGCTTCTTCTATCCGCTAAACCGCTTGCTGTCGCTGTTCGTTTCAGGCGATGGATACTTGTCTTTTAGTGCTTTGCAAATCTATATCATAATGCACTTTTTAATAGCTCAAATATCAATTTTCTTTTTACTTAGATACTGGAAAATATCCTCAGTTGGTTCTATCATTAGCTCAATTGGTTATGCTTTTTCCCTGCTACTCGTAGTGAGAGTGATTCACCCGATGATTGTCGAGCATTTTGCCTGGTTTCCGCTTGTAATTCTTTTTTATTTGAAAGGATTGGAAAAGAAAAATCTGAAATACTCAATCATTTCCGGCTTAATACTCGGTTTGAGTATGCTTGCCGGACATCCTCAAATTTCGCTTTACGAAGGGCTTTTCCTTGCATTTTTCTTTATAGTGTATTTTATTTACCTTTTGAAAAACAAGGAAAGCAATTCAAAGGGCATTCTCTATTTTATAGCTTGCGGAATTGTCCCAATTATTATAGCTTCTGGAATATTTACGATTCAGCTACTTCCTTCGCAGGAGCTAACTGATTATTCCCAGCGTAAGGAAATGAGCTACGAAAGAGCAGCTGAAGGTTCTTTGCAGTTTCCACAAATTTATTCTGCTGTTGTGCCTAAGGTGTTTGGATATTCTGATGGCTCTTATAAAATGGAAGTTCCATTTTATTTAAAATTCGATAAGCAGGTGCAAAACTATTTCTTTTGGGAAACCGCATTTTATTTTGGTATAGTTATTCTGATTCTCGGACTTTTCGGCATAAGCGTTTCCTACAAAACCAAAACGGGACTGACGCTCTTGATTATTGCTGTATTCGGATTTTTATACGCTCTTGGAAGCAATGGATTTATACATAGTATGTTTTATAATCTTCCGTTTTTCTCTACTTTCCGTAATCCGGCACGTATGATGTTTTTCGTATTAATTGCATTTTGCTTTTTTGCCGGTTTTGGATTTGATTATATTTGGAAAAATATTAAGGATAGCAAAACGCTAATTCGCTTATCTGTTGCAGTTGGTTTGCCGTTTTTAATTGCTTTGCTTGTTTCTCTGGGGCTAATTCAAAGTTCCTTTGAAGCACCAGCCGAAATGATTTCACACATAAGTTCTTATGGAACTACGTCAATTATTTTTATTTTAATGACTTTTGCAGTTATTATTTTAATGCAGCGTGGACTTTTCAAACCAGTAGCAGCAGGGGCTGCCCTTGCCGTTTTACTTTTCATTGATTTATACATAGCAGGTGCAAGTTTCAACGTAGGCGAGCAAAATCCCAAAGAACAGTATGCGGTGGATTCACAGCTAAAGCAAATGATGAGACCCAAGCTTCCAAATGATATTTTCCGTGTGAATATGCGTATGTATGAACCGATTAGATACAGGGCTATGGAAGATAATCAGGGAATGCTCGACAGAATTATGCTTATTGAAGGGTATAACCAATTGATGCTTGAGCGAACAAGCCCACCGATAGAAGGAAAGCAAATTAGAGATTTATTAAACGTGAAATACGAAATTGGATTTGATTCTGCGAGAAATTCAGCTGCATTTTTCGATAGAACGGGATATTTCCCACGTGCATGGCTTGCTTACGAAGCAATAGAAAGCTCACCGGAAGCAGTTGGCGATTTAATGAAAAAATCGCAGTTTGATTATAAAAGACAGGTTGTGCTTGAGAAAGAAATTGCTCTGGCAATGCCGGATTCTTCTGAAATTGACAGCACCGATAACGTAGTTTGCTTAAAATATGAAAATAATAATTTAAAATATAAAGTAAAAGCAAAGACAAACGCAGTACTAGTTTTCAGCGAAGTTTGGTATCCCGCATGGAATGGATATGTCGATGGCAAACAAACAGAGGTAATGCGGGCAAATTATTGTTTAAGAGCAATTCCAATCCCAGCCGGCGAACACGAAGTAGAACTAAAATTTGAATCTTCTGCTTTTGCAACCGGCTTTATGACTTCAATAATTACATTTTTAGCCGGAATAGTTGGTATTGTCCTTTTGCAGTTTTTTGGAAAG
>DAIOVK010000261.1:0-5078 GCA_036759045.1 Kapaibacterium sp. (SeqCode)
TTAATTTTCGTAACTCTTTGTTTTGTATGGACATAGTAATACGTGGTAGCGGAGATGGCGGGAGTCGAACCCGCGTCCAGAGAGCTTCTCTCACTGCTTCTACATACTTAGTCGCTTTATGAGTTTCACTGCAATGTTAGCCAAACGACAGGCGCACTACAGCAATCACCAGTTAAGTTTTCATTTATGCCCCTGCTGAGCAAGCATAAACTATCCTATCTATTTTCGACGCTTTGAAAAGAACCGGTAGGCAAACCCTTCAAAAAGCGTAGCAGCGTTTTTTTTATGCTGCTAAAGCGTAATTATTGTTGGCATTTATTAATGCAGCGGTTGTATTAACGTGCAGCACCACTAAGCACGGTATGCCACAAGCGAAATCCATCACCCCGTCGAAGCCATTTCATCCCCTTTGATTTCTTGACGTTATTCTTAGCTTTTTATTTTAAAGAATAGGACTGCAATATTTGATATTCATAGATTTCATGACCATTCATATTTTCATAAGATATTGTTTTTATATGTCCAACGCCGGGGCAAAGATAAAAATCCATATAATTATCTTCAAAAAGAGGCATCCTATAAACGTAACAATTAAATGTTCCTGCTGGAACAGTAACCTTTTCGTTTATAGCTATAACTTTAACTAAATCAAGAGAATCACTGTATTGCTCGCCAACTACCGCAGGGTATTTATAGCGAAGTTCTTCTTCCCACTTTTTTGTTTTATCGGAATAAAACCTTAGCCACAGACCATCTTCTCTGTTTTTCATACTACCATAATTAAACCATTTTTCGTTATTAATTACAGTGTCGTGGAAAATATATACAGTCATATTGTTAATTTCTCCTTCTGAAGAAATTTTATATTCCCACTTATTACCAATTTCTAATGGTAATATTTCTAATTATTTATTACTCGGAGAACTGCTCTCGCTGCAAGCAGAAGCAAATAATATTACTGCCAGAAGAATAAAAGATAAATGTTTCATTTTTTTCCTTAAATTTATTTCAATTTATACGATTTTAATTCTATATATAACTATTTTGGCAATTCTACTATTTCGCAAACTAAACGGTTTTCACTGCTTGTGTTTGTGCTACCTTTTAAAATTACAGTATAAGCAGTTCCATTTTTAAATTCTACATCAGTAACGCTGATTATTGGTTTTAATGCACCTTGTTCATAAAACTCAATATTATAATTACCAGCAAACGATTCAGAAAAATTGCTTGCAGTTCCTTGCTCAAGGTCTATTGATGTAGTAAAATCCTTTATTAATTTAACTGTAACCGGTTTGCAGTCAATAGAACTATGCACACAGCGGATATATGCAAAATCAGAATTAAAATTTTCAATGCTGTCGTTCATTATGATTGATGAAGATTTTTCGCTGTTTCCAAAATATACAAAAGTATATTTGTTTTGTCTGTCTAAATCGGCGATAGCTCTGCTATATATCAATTCTTTTGGGGTGGAACTATATAACCTTATGTGGGTGCTTTCGACTCCAATAAAATAATAATTTGTGTTGAACCAAAAGTATGACAATTCCTTTAGAACTGCGATTTCTGAAGAATAGATGTCGGTTTCCGTAAAATCAGTATTTGCATTTATAAATAGGATTTTCGCACTTTCGCTTGGTTTGATTTCTTTAGGAGTATCAATATCCGGCACGCAGGTGCAGGAAACCATAATTAAAAAAAACAAAGTGTTGATTAATTTTTTTATATTATTTTGCATTTTCATAAAATAAAAATTTATGTTTAATTATTCAATTTAATAAAAATGAGTGAAAAAAAGAAAGATTTTTCAAAAATAAAAGAAGAATTAAAAAAATACAGGCATTGCACAGAAGGACAGGTCCAATTCGCTGAAGTTGATTCGTTTGGAGTAGTGCATAATGTTCAATATCTTTACTGGCTCGAATGGGCAAGGACACTATATTTCAGTGAAATCGGGGTGGACTTGAACAACCACACATACACAAAGCAATTTCCTATTATGGTTGTCCATACTGAAATAGATTATCTTAATCCACTTCATTGTTTCGATATATACAAAATTTTTTCACGCGTATCAGAAATCCGAAATTCTTCTTTTTCTATGGAAAATATTGTTATGTCTGAAAGTGGCGAAATTAATGCTATAGCAAAAGTTGTATTCGTTTATTTAGATATTAAAAAAAAGCAAAAAACTATGTTGCCAGAAGAAATTCGTAAAATGATTGAGGAGTATGAGAAGTAATTTTTTTTAAAATCTATTAAATAGAAATGTCATTAACAACTCCGGAATGAAGTAAATGCTTTATCTAAATGAAGATGACAGAATATCTAGAAACTTTAGATTTTTTTAACTGTCGCAAAGCCCGGGAAACATTATTAAAGAATTGGAATTTCTTACTATCATAAAGTTTTCCAATCTTTCGAAAAGTTTTTTAGGACAAAATTAAATTCAGATGTCCTACATCTCGAAGAATCTGTGCAAAAACTAGTAAATTCTCAAACAGACAAGGATGTCTGTTCTACTAAATCTTTATATTTCAAGTAGGTCAAACATCCTTGTTTGACAATAATTATTTAAAATCTTACTTTTTTCACAAATTCTCGAAGATGTAGGACATCTTTATTTCTAGAGTAGTAATTCGTTAAAAGGCATATTATCTTGTGTCATTTCGAACCCCCTTATAAAGCAAGTGCTTCATTTAAATTGAGATGACATCACTAAAGCGTCATTCTGGCGTATGCCAGAATCCATCTTGCTTTTTAGTTATTCGTCATTGGTCATTAGTTATTAGTAAAAATACTAATGACTAATAACAAATGACTAATGACCAATAAAAACTAATTTTTAAGATAGATTCTGACATTCGTCAGAATGACGTATTTAGTTATGTCATCTCCATTTAAATAAAGCATTTGCTTTATCAGGGGGGTCGAAATGACATTATGATTTTGCACTATTAGTTAGCGGTTTGGTATAATAACCTACTAACCTACTAACCTACTAACCTAATAACCTACTACTCAAATTTTCCTTTATAAACATCTAAATATTCGGAAATCAATTTAAATGCTTTTGTGAGTGTTTCTTCAGTTGGAAGAATAACGATTCTGAAGTGAGAAGAGCCGGGTTTTTGTCCGAAACCTTGTCCGGGAACTATTACAACGCCAGTTTCCTTCATTAACTCTTCGGTGAAATGCCAGTCGTTTTTCACATCAATTGATGGGAAGGCATAGAATGAACCCTCTGGTTCAACGAGAGAAATACCCGGAATAGTAGCAAGCATTTTCATTGTAATATCTCTGCGGCGTTCGAGCTTTTCCAAAAGCAGAGTTAAATGTGAGTGGTCCCCGTCAAGTGCTGGTGCTATTGCGAATTGTCCCGGGTGGTTAGCGCAAATTCTAGCACGTAATAATTTGTTTATTGCTTCTACGTATTGCTCTAATTTCTTTCCAGTTCCACTAACTATACCCCAGCCAATGCGGAAACCGGGAGCAATGTAATTTTTTGATAAACCAGAAAATGTGATTACTGGTGCTTCTTTATTGAGCGATGCAATGGAAATGTGCTTTTTACCGTTGAAAATCTGCTTGTCGTAAATTTCATCGGCAAAAATAATTAAGTCGTGTTCTAATGCAATATCAATTATTTGGTGAAGAGTGTCTTCTTTGCAAATAGAGCCAGTCGGATTATTCGGATTTATAATCACGATAGCTCGGGTTTTGTCATTTATTTTTGATTTAATATCATCAATATCGGGCTGCCAACCGTTACTTTCGTCAAGATAATATGGATTTTCATACATCTCAAGTTTGCTTTGAATTGCGGAATAAAGCGGATAACCCGGATTTGGTAAAAGAATGTTTTCGCCACTGTCGGCTAATGCTGTTACGCAAAGTTCAATAGCTTCGCTGGCGCCTGTTGTAACGAAAATATCTCTAATATTATCAATGCCTTTTTTGTGTGCATCTCTTTCAATCGCTTCAACGGCTGATTTAATTCCGGAAGATGGGGCATATCCGTTTTGATTTTCGAGCATTGCTTTGTAAATAGCATCAATTAAATGGCGCGGGGTTTCGTGGTCATAAACATTTGGGTCGCCAATATTTAAATAAAGCATTTCTTTACCGGTTTTTGCAACTTTATTTGCTAAAACTGTAATATCTCGTATGGCATATTTAACTTCGTTTGTTCTGTGTGCTGGTCTTATTTGATTTAATGACATAAAATATCCTTAATGTTAAAATTAATTCTTTCAAAATTAACAATTTATTTCCTATTCTTAAAATTTATCAAGCGTTTTATTCCAGATATTTCTGAACTTGTGAAAAATCCAAATATTTTTAATAAAATAACAAATAATAAAAGTGCAACTGTTTTTAAAACAAAAGATAACCAAAGTTCTAATCCCTGTGTAACAAAAGTAAAGGAATAATAGATTGCTAAAGTTAAAAATATAATTAAAAAAAGGCGTTTCAATTCATATTTGATAAAATAAACTTTTTTGGTAAAATAGTAAAGCAGAACAGCGCTGATGAAATAGGCAATAAAAGTAGCATACGCTGCTCCCCAGTATCCAATTATTGGAATTAGCAGAAAATTTAGTCCAATATTAACAACAGCAGCAACTCCAACAGCAATAGGAAGATAATCAGTTTTTTTCTCTATATTGAAGCCAGCAGAAAGGACATTGAATATTCCATTGAAAAAGTAGCCGCCAAGGATAATCGGGATTATTCCCATTCCTTCCCAATAGTCTGGATTTATGAATTTGCCACCGACAAATGGCATTCGAACTAAAAACTCCATAAAAAAACCAGTAAGCAAAAATATTACGGCACAAATAAGAGTAAAATAAGTCATTATTCTTGAGTAAAGCTGCTTTGCATCTTTTTCTTCGTAATTTGATAAATAAAATGGCTTCCAGGCATATTCGAATACACCTACAAACATCATCATCGGTATTCCAAGCCGGTAATTAACGGAATAAATTGCACCCTGAACTGAATTTGTGAGATGAATCAGTATTGGTCGGTCTGCTATTTGAAGCACTATTGAAGATAAACTCGCTGGAATT
>DAIOVK010000262.1:0-5072 GCA_036759045.1 Kapaibacterium sp. (SeqCode)
TCTTTGATGATTAGTTGCAGTTACATTTATTCTGAATCTGAAGTTCATAGCAGCATCACTAGAAGCTGTAATGAAAGTATCTGGTATAGCAATAAATACTCTCTTATATTCAAAATCAATACCATCATCATAAATATCAAATCTTAATCCGTTTAAGACCGTACCTGTTGGTGGAATTAATGCAGAATCTTTGTTGTTTTCAGCGAAACCACGCATATAACCACCGCCTCCAAAAAGTTGATAAGCTGGCATATTAGTAACAGGTGTACCACCAGCTCTTGGGTGATAGCGCCAATTTGCTGCAGTTAAATTTGTAATATTATCAATACCATTAGTTGAAGAACGAGCAAATTCTACATCAATTACATCATAGTTTATAGCAACAGAGCCGCCTCTTGTAGCGCTTCGGGTATAATCAGTCCATACAGTATATGGGCTTGCATTTGTTACTGCTCTATGCTCTGGTCCCACTAGCATTTGGTCTGCCCAGCCGCGTGACCATTCTTTTTGTCTTTTAGCTCTTTGGATAGAAAGTGAAAGCACTGAATTTTTCTTACCACGCATATCAATTGGGAATGAACGTAATTCGTCCCCACCTTTAAATGAAGCTGGTTCTTTACCTGCCAAAGTAAGACGGTTCATCATTATGGTTGGTGAATTTAAAAGCGTATCTACTGAAAAATCAGGGTCAGTAATATTATAATCCACGAAATTGCTAGGTTGGAATTGTCCTTGTGGTGGCAATGGTATATAAGATACGGTATCGCCATCAACAACTTCGCAACCAACGCTTACCCATTTTAATGCATTTGGAACTGCAGTCCATTTAGCAGTTTCTTCGTCAAAAACAAGATGATAATGAGAAACATCATCACCAAATTCAGTTAAACGTTTCATTACGAAAAAGCGAACTGAAGTTGTATCGTCAAAGGGCCAGAAATCGCCAAGTCCTTCATTGGTTACTGAACTGACTGGTTCTGCTATACAGAAACCTCTCAAACGGCCAATATGATTTGCCTGATTTGGGTCTGGGTCGAATGGTGGAAATGTTACTTTTACATAACCAGAAGGAGGAATACCATTCAATCCAGGAGCTGCTCCAGGGAAAGGAATAGGACTACCTGTTGCAGAGCAATACTGTGCATTCGGTTCTCCGTTACAATCCTGTTCAGGCAATAATGGAGTAGCTAATGTTAAGCTATCAATACTAACCATTCTGTCGTAAACAGTCCTTCTTGTAACTTCATTAATAATTTTGAATCTTGTCTTGAATTTCAATTGCTGGACCTGATAATTCACACCTTGGGGACCTTGAATATTATTCGTTAAATTTTGAATAATGGCAACTGGCTGAAGCTGTCCTAATCTCTGATGTCCTGCAAGTAATTCATATTCCCATGCTGTAGCAGCATTAATTGTCTGTGAGTAGCAAAGGTTTGCAGTTGCAGAAGAACTTCTTGTTCTAAATGAAATGCTTGTTACTCTCAAAGTATTTTGCCATTGCTTAAATTTTATAGAAAGATTGCTTCTTGGGAATGTAGTATTTAAAGAATCCTGAAAATTACTGAAATAATGAGTATATTGCTCGTATTCAGTACTCCAGGGATATACTGCTGGGGTAGTTTGTCCGAAATTAACGTGGCGTGCAAAGCCGCGAACACCGACAGTAGTATTATAAAGGAATAGCGTTTGAGCTGGTACTACTGTATCGGGAGCAAAAGCAACTTGTCCCTGTATTTTGTCATAATTAATAGTAATACTGCTATCAGCTCTGTTAAGAACGACCTGAGCAGAGGCAGCAACAAAATTTGGGTCATCTGGTCTTAAATCATAAGTAAAACCTAAATCTAAAGGATTTACAGGAAAATCACCATATTTTGTTTTCATAGTGTTGACCATTGCTGCATTTTTAATATAGATAATCAGTTTGTTACCATCGGGGGTTCGTTTGTACCAAACCTGACCAAAATCATCTGGCTGATAAATTTTGGGATTGTATTGAGAAAGCATCAAATCGCCAAAGAAAGGAGCAATAACAGCTGCTTTTTGGTTTGCAGTAAAAGAAGCTAAACCATTAGTTGCGGTTCCAACACCTTTTTTCCTAATACCACCTAAAGCAGTATTTGGGGCGTTACCGCAAACAGCAACCTGGTAGCCGAAGTTATCTGGAGTTGCATCAGTAAGACCATCACCGCTTCTTGTTCTTACGAACCAATCCATACTCATTGGGTCGTAGCAACTTGTTTCTCCATCTGGAATATATCTGTTTCCGTTATTATCGTAAAAATATCTTCTGTTTGTTAAGGCAATAACGCCATTGGTAGAAACATAAAAGCTATCGTAACGGATACCATTGAAATAAAAGTCAAATTTAATAGGAATAGGCCCGGCAAATGCATCGTCAGTAGAATCGGTTGCATTTTCTACTCCGTGTGAAAACATACTTTTTGTACCACCGGGAAGAGCTGGATTTCTGAAGAATCTTAAACCTTCAGAGTTATTTTGGTACCAGTAAATAGAATCTTTCACTCTTGGACCAGCCAATATACGGCGCCAATAATCACGGTCTGTATTTGTATCTTCAATTACGTTTACAGGGCGCCATGAGAGTGGAACTCCATCGTCACTGTCCACAAAATAGTAGCCAGTGGAAATAGCCGGCGCTGTAGCAGGAACGCCAACAGGAAAAGAAGTATTATTAGGTGCTGTTGGGCCCGTAATAGTTTGCTCACTTTTCCTTAAAGGATTATCGTTTGATTTATCTTTATCACCAGCGTAAACAATTACAGCCGTGAATAAGATAATACAAACTAACGTTAATAGTTGTAGTGATCTCTTCATTGAGAACTCCTTAAATGAATTTAATTTAAAAACCATATTTATTTTATATTTATTTGATTATCAAAATTTTCACTTTTAAAATATAGAAATTAAGAAAAAAAATTTTGTTCTTAAAATAATTTTTTATCTTTTAAATCGCCAGCCGGCATCTTCATATTCAAAAACCCAGCCGACCAACTTACCTTCATTTATTTCATCGAAATTTTTCCAGTAATCTATTGTATAGGTAAATCTTGAACTTGTTATGTCGCCTACAATAGAATTTGTTTGCTCCATTATCATTTTAATATAATTCTGCCATTTGGCAAAACTCGAAGCCCTAAGGTCAATCCAGCCCTCTTCACACCACTGGTTCAATGTTTCCTCATTCATATCAATTTCATTTTTGCCGAGGTTAGCTGGGATTTTCACATCTTTTCCTCTTAAATAGCTCTTTCCATCTGGGAAAAGAATGACCAAACCGATTGAAAGCATCTCGCTTCTTAATTTACTATTTGAATTGATTAAATTTACAGCTTTGACAGAAAGTTCTTCCGGCTTATATTTCAAGGCATCTTTCATTGAAGAGCAAATATTTCTTAAAATATGAGTTTCAAAAAGAAGTTTAGAAAGTCTTGGCGGTCCGAGCATCTCAAATGCAATGCTGCTTACATTATTTTCTTTTTCAAGAGATTCAATTTTGTTCATTGCATTTTGATAAAGGAAACCACCTCTGTATGTAGGACCAAGAACGAAAGCATCTAATCCCTGCACTATGTCTTTTCCTGTATTACCGCCCATAAGTTCATAAACAGTATAAGTTGCAATTTCTTCAGGTGTAACGATTTCCATCTGCCCAAGCGAGCCAATAGCACTAAATTCGCCTTTGGAAAATATACCATTTTCGCCGGTATCAATAAATACTGATTTGAAATTCTCATTAGTATCTGAAATTCCATTAAAGTCGTTTAAAATGAATTTATCATTAATCTGCCTTGCATTTTCAGGTGGCATATCAACTAATGGAATTGGTCTGCCTTTTCTCATAACTGTATCGTAGGCAATACGTTTCCATGCGATTGTAGCAGCTGGCTTAATTTCTTTTACAAGCGGTCCGCCGGGTGTCCTTGCCATAAGGAACAAAAGTAAAGAGTGGGCGCCGGCAACAGCAGATTTTGAGAGAAGAACTCTTGAAGGACGTTCTTCGCTATGAGTATATGGAATATTTAATCCCATACCACCTGTTCCGGTAGTACCAATCTTTAGATAAATTTTTGCTTTAACGTCGTTTAATGCTTTATTCAAAATTTGTATATGGCGAATTAATTGAGGAATATACATATTTGTCATCATCTTTTCAATTGAATCAATTGAAAGATTTCCATCAATTATTTCGTTCTTTACTTTTCTTGTTGTGTTATAAATATCTAAATATGCAAAAGAAGTTGCGGTATTAATGCAATCAATAACAATGTCCGGCTTGGCTTCATTGATTATACTATATAAAGCAGAATTGTGTAAAATCTCATCGTCAAGTTCATCGAAAATATCGCAAATAATCCCTTTTCTTTTGTCGCTATCATTAATAACATCAGCCCAAGGTAAATCTTTCCACTGTTTGCGCGTAAAAATATTTCCACTTTTAGCTACGAACATATCTCCCGGAAGGTTAGGATATTCTTTTCTTAACGCTTCACAAGCTTCTTCTGCCTCACTTAAACGAAGAGAAGTTATGATTAACTGCTTTGGAGATTGCTCCAGTAATTTATGGCATATTGCTGAGCCGACTAATCCCCAGCCACCGAATATCAATACTTTAGAATTTTGAATTTGCATAACTTTATACCAATAATTAATTATTTTTTAACATTTATTTTACATTTATTCAAATTATGTAAAAATAAGAAATTATTTGATTTATTTTTAATTTTTTTTCTACTTTTTTAATATTTAATCAAAAAATATTTTTTCTATAGCAATTTTCATACTAAATTTTTAATTTTTTAATTCTTATAACCTATTTTATTCAAAAAAATAAAAATAGATTCTATATTACTCTTTCCCAAGTTGCACTTGGGAAAGAGTGCAACTTTTTAAAGGTGCTAATATTAAACTTATCCCAGGGCTGATACGTTCTTTAAATTCACTTTTCTTATTCCCCTCTTGAGAGGGGATTAAAGGGGTGTGTTCTTGTTCACTTAATTTAAAAAGTTCTTTCTGACTAAAGATAAAACATATGCTTATAATAGTTT
>DAIOVK010000263.1:0-5058 GCA_036759045.1 Kapaibacterium sp. (SeqCode)
ATGAAAAACCAAGAACACACCCCTGCCCCTCTCAAGAGGGGAATAAGAAAAGTGGGTTATAAAAAATATATCAACACTCCACTTTTTCATTTCTCAAAAGAGGAATTGCATAAGGTGAGTTAATAACTTAATAACTCAATAACTCAATAACCCAATAACCTAATTATCAATTATTTAGGATTTTCTTGTATAAGAATAATTAATGTGGTAATTTGTAAAAAATAATAATGGTTTATTAAAACATGTAAAATTATATAATAAATTTCAATGCAAATTACGAGAAAAGATTATATAGCCCGCATCAATAAAGTAATTGATTTTATTGATGAGCACCTTTACGAAGAGTTGTCACTGGAAAAACTAGCAAATGTAGCAAATTTTTCACCTTATCATTTTCATCGGATTTTTGGTGCATTAATCGGAGAAACTCTGTTTCAATTCATACAGCGAAACCGGCTCCAGCGAGCTGGTTGGAAGCTCATTGAAAATCAAAGCAAATCTGTAACTGACACTGCTTTTGATTGCGGTTTTTCATCACCATCAGCATTTGCACGAGCTTTTAAAGAATACTACGGCTGCTCTGCATCTGAATACCGGGAAGCAAAGAAAAATACTTATAGCAATATATGTGAAATGAATAGCAATTTAAGTATATTGAATAGCAAAAATCGAAAAGCAATTGAGGAAGATTCCTTTTATTTTAGTAGTGTATTTGATAACAAAATTCATAACACTATTTGGAGTTTAAAAATGAAAGACAACAAAATCCAAACCTCAGTCGAAGTGAAAGAACTTCAGGAAATGCACCTTGCATATGTAAGAAATATTGGACATTACAAAGGCAATCCTGCACTATTCGAAAAACTTATTACAAAACTTTGTAATTGGGCCGGTCCAAGAAATCTGCTCCGATTTCCCGAAACAAAAATGCTTGCCGTTTATCACGATGACCCGAATATAACTGAAGAAAGCAAACTTCGACTTAGTATTGGAATTACAGTTCCAGAAAGCACAAAAGTTGATGGCGAAATAGGGAAGATGATTATACCCAGCGGAAAATACGCTTTTGCTTATTTTGAAATAGACGGCAACCAATACGAAGAAGCTTGGAATATGGTTTACGGTGGCTGGCTACCTGAAAGCGGTTACGAAACTGACGACCGTCCCTGCTTTGAAATGTATTTGAACGACCCCAAACAACATCCGGAGCATAAACATATCCTTAATATCTGTGTTCCAGTAAAACCGTTGGAATAAATTCATCTCGACAAAGCTCAATGAACAGTAGTTATGTCCAAGACTACTCTAAATGTTCGGGGCAATTCCATACATCTCCTTCCCAAGTTTAACTTGGGAAGGATTTTTTTTGTTTATTGCAAAAAAGAATGTATATATCATTCTCACAATGGTTTTTCATCTTGCTTCGGTGCTTGGGTCGATTCCAAAACTGCTGATGAAATTATTGATGAATTAAAACAATTGATTTAAATTTTCGATTAACAACTTATCTTCTATTTCTTTCTTTAGAATTAATGCAATTTCTAATACTTTTTGAATAAATCCAATATCAATCAAATCATTGTCATCATACCTAATTTCAACGCCACATTCATTTAACTCAATTATTTCAGTACCAATATATTTTTCAAAATCTTTTTCTAATAAAATGCTTTCATTCAGCAAAAATACTATATTATGAGTTCTCTTTGGTTCATTTCCATTAAAAAATAAAAATGCTTTTAGATATTTTTCTACAAATTGTTGCAAATGAAAACACACTATTTCTAATTCAGCATCTTGGTTTGACAACTCTCTAATAGCAACCTTTAAATCACTGCTACCTTTCTTCAAAAGTGTTTTATATATTGGGTTTACATTCAAATTTCAATTCCTTCATTAAAAACAGTATATGCTAAATATCCCGGCTCAACACATTCCTGATAGAATTTTGAAGATGTTTTAATAATCAAATCCATTAAAATTAATTCTTTTGTTTGAATCAATTTTCTATAAATATTAGCAGTTAATTTCCTTTTTTCTGCTATATTCAGTTCATTTTTTACAACAATCATAAAATCAAAATCGCTATCCAGATTAAAATCATTCCTTGCTCTTGAACCAAATAAATAAAATTTATCTATAAAGATATTCATTTCATTCAAATATTTCTTTATTCTGCTTACAGTATTATGATATTCATTTTTTAACAAGAGAATTACTCATAGATATACAACATTCACATTTTTACAATTTACTTAATTGAAAAAGAATAAGCAAGTAAAAATTAACCCTAACATTACAACAACAATATTTTTTTGCAATTATCAAATAAAAGTAGTAATTTTAGAGTGTTAAAATTTAAAAAAATCAAAAATAATAAAGTAAGAAAAAATATAAAAAATATAACAGTATGAAAGCAGTAATTGAAATAGGAATGAATGACTTAAATATTCGTTTAGTAGAAATTATAAATGCTCTTTTTAAGCAGAATGTAAATGAAGTTGTTATTCGAAAAAACGAAATGAAACTTGATGAATTTGACAATACTTTAGATATTTCTGATATTGTATTTTCTTTAAAAGAAAATGGGTACAATGATTTATTGATTAAAGATATTGAAGAAGGTTTGAAAAATTCTACTATTGTGAATAGAGTATTTGTAAATTAGAAAAAAAAATTAATAAATAATAATATGATAAAACAGGAAGATATATTAAATTTTTTGAAGAATAATAAAGATTTATTCTATAAAAAATTAAATATAACCAAAATCGGTATATTCGGTTCATTTTCAAGGAATGAGCAATCCGAAAACAGCGATATTGATATTATAATTGAAATGCCAGTCGGAACCGAGAAAATATTTGAAAAGAAAAGAGAACTTAAAAAAATTCTTAAAAATCAATTCAATAGAGACATAGATATTTGCAGGGAACGCTCAATTAAACCGTTATTTCGTGAAATAATTTTAAAAGAAGCTATTTATGTATGAGCAAGAAAAAGATATAGTTTTAGTAAAACAACTCTTTCAAACAATTGAAAGGATTTTTGAATATAATGAAGATATTGATAATCCAGAAAATTTTGTTGCTGATTATAAAGCATTTGATGCTACTCTAATGAATTTTGTTGTATAAGGTGAAACCGTAGGCAGAATAAGCAAGCAATTTAGAAATAATTACAAACATATATCTTGGAGAAAAATCTACGCTTTCAGAAATATAATTGCTCATGATTACTTTGGAATAGATGAAGAAGAAGTTTTTGAAATAATTAAAAAGCATTTACCAAAGCTTTATATTGATTTAAAAGAATTATTAACTCACCTTACGCAATTTCTCTTTTGAGAAATGAATAAGTGAAGTGTTGATACATTTTTTTAATCCACTTTTCTTATTCCCCTCTCAAGAGGGGAATGCGTAAGGTGAGTTATTAAATGATTTGTAACATCAATTTTATTTGTAAAATAAATTAATGATTTTGCAAAAATGTGTTATGTGGTAAATTGAAAAATCATTTGTAAATAATTTATTATAGAGTCAAAATATCTTCCCTACTCTCTCTTTATAATCCAACAGTGCTTTAACTTTGCCTAATTAGAAAATACCTTTTTTCATAATTCCAAATATATGATTATATTTGCAAAATTGTAAAGCATAGAGAGTAATTTGAAAAATGAAATACAATAATTATAAAATAATGTTAAGACCTGAACCAGAAGATGGTTTTACTGTAATTGTTCCATCTTTGCCGGGTTGTATTACTTATGGTTCTACATTGAAAGAAGCAAAACAAATGGCAGTTGAAGCTATTGAACTTTATCTCGAAAGTCTTGTTGCACATATTGAATAATTATAATTTAAAATTGTATGACAAATTGTTAATGTAAAAATATGGACAAAACTATTATCTCAGAAATTTCAAATAAGCTAATACAATGCTTGGATCCATAAACTATTTATTTGTTTGGCTCTTATGCTTGGGGTAATCCAGATGAAAATAGTGATATTGACTTGATGATTTTGATTAAAGAATATACCGAATCGCGAATCAAATTAACAACAAAAGCATATAGAGAAATTCGAGAATTTAGCCAATATCCCACAGATTTGCTTATTAGAACATCAGAAGAATTTAATAAATACGCAATGCTTGAAGGTTCATTGAACAATAAAATTTTAACAAAGGGAAAAAAGTTATATGAGCAAGGAACAAATTGAATAAATGACCAGAATTGCTGTAGAAATAAAACTTCCCAAATAAATTTGGGAGTTATTCTAAGTTTTATAGTAACTCCATAATTTATTATGGAGAGGAAGAGTGTTAGTTTATTAAGGAAAAAGATGATAATAACATACAGAACCTCCCAAATAAATTTGGGAGTTATTCCAATCTAAATTCTTATAAAATATATATTACTTAAAATATAATTATTAATATAATAACTTAAGAAATATAATGTTACACTCATACTCAAAAATATGGTTACATATTATCTGGAGCACTAAGTCAAAACAAAGAATTATTCAAGGTGAAAGAAGAACTCTAATTTATAATTTTTTAATTGAAAAAGCAATTGAAATTAAAGTTCCAATTGAAGTTTTAAATATTCAGCCAGAGCATATTCACTTATTAATTGATTTACCAACAGATATTTCAGTTAGCAAATTTGTAAAGAATTTAAAAGGTTCTTCTTCACGTTGGATAAATGAAAAGAAGTTATTTAAAGGTCATTTTGAATGGCAAAGAGGATATGGTGTGTTTTCAGTAAGCCCTTCATTGGTGATTAAAGTAAAAACATATATAAAAAATCAAGATGAACATCACAAGAGAATGAGTTATAAAAATGAATTAAATACACTATTAAAAAAAACAAACTCAATAAAATAAATATGTAAAAGTAACTCCATAATTTATTATGGAGAGGAAAAAGATAAACTAATAAAGGTTTCTATATAGATATGAAACTCCCAAATAAATTTGGGAGTTATTCTAAGTTTTATAGTAACTCCATAATTTATTATGGAGAGGAAAAAGATAAACTAATAAAGGTTTCTA
>DAIOVK010000264.1:0-5049 GCA_036759045.1 Kapaibacterium sp. (SeqCode)
TATAATTCGTTATTGGTTTATGGTGGTTAGTCATTTGTCATTCGTATTTTTTCTTATACTAATGACCAATGACTAATAACCAACAACCGACTCCGAAAACTATAAACCATAAACTATGAACTATAAACCGAAAGCTGAAGAACACCCCCCTGTCCCTCTCAAGAGGGGAATGCGTAAGGTGAGTTTACTAAATCAAAAATTTACATACTCATTTTTGATAAATATTTTGTAAATAATCAAGAAAATTAATAGCTTTGTAAATATATAATAAAGGAGTGTTCAAATGAAAAACATTTTATATGTATTATTAATTCTAAGCTTACTGACAGTATCATGCCAGGACGACTTAACCAGCAATGAACCTAAGGATTCACATTCAATATCAGTAATAATTAATGATATTCCGTTTAAAACAGAAAAATATATTCGAATAGGATATACTCTTAAAATGTGGGAATATGAAAAACAAGGATTAAAATTGCAAAAAATTAAAATAATTGATGCTGATACTAAAGTTGAATTGATGAGTATTGATAGTTCTGAAATCGTAATGATTTATAAAAATCCTTTGCCGACTAATCCTTATTTTCAATTAGATAGCATATCTTCCTATTATACTTCAATACAACTAAAAATTCCATTAGGTCAAGCCCTTCCAACCAAGGTATCTCACATTATATATTTTAGAGATACAATCAATAATAAAGTTTTATCTTTTGAAGGGGGAACATTTTCACCTCGCAAAAATGAAACTCCTATAAGCATTAGCTCTCCGGTAAAAGACAATAACTGGCTTTTTATTAACCAATCTACTTTAGGATATCACTTTTATACATTATTCTTTGTAAATGGAAGTATAGGAACAGGTGAGCGCTATGCTTTTGATAATATTCAAATTGATGAACAGGGAGAGCATTTTAATGGCGACCCTACTGTAAATGAATCGTATTATAATTATAAAGATACTCTATTTGCAGTTGCGAACGGAACTGTAAAGTCCATTAAAGATGGCCGCCCTGAAAATGCTGGAAGCTCTAAAAATATTACCTTTTCAAATGAAGATGAACTTGCTGGAAACTACTTAATCCTTGATATTGGCAACAGCCACTATGCTTTTTACGCACATTGTGTACCCGGCTCTTTTATGGTCAAACCCGGTGATGTAATCACTGAAGGCACCCCTATTGCTTTGTTAGGCAATTCCGGAAATTCGGATTGTCCTCACTTACACTTTCAAATCTGCGATTCTCCGAATTTATTTGAAACTAATGGATTGCCTTTTGTTTTAAAAAAATACAACAAAATTGGTGATTATCCAATTTTTAATAGCCAACCTGTTGAAATAACAAATTCGATGATGGAAGAATATACAATAATATCTTTTTAAAGGTGAGGTAAAAAATATGAAAACGATTTTGGAAAACAAAGAAAAGGATAAGCATTTTAAAAAGCGGCTCGACCACTACTGGAAATTCATTGCAATTTATGCTTTTGCATTAATAATTGTTGCACTATTAAGGGGAAGATTCACTGAAGGAACTTATTCATTAGTTCTGAATGACCCTATAGTTATTTTGCTTGCTGCATTTATTATTATTTCTTTTGTAACTGTTGTTTTTGATTTTTATAAAAATCTTACTATAATAGTAGGAAAAGATTTTCTGATTTTTAAAAGTCGTTTTGCTGAGAAAAAGTATTTATTAAGTGATATTGACCATATTACAATTGTGAAACAAAGATATAAGAGTTTACCAAATAAATTAAAAATAATAAAAATTCGATTAAAAAACAGAATAAGAACGCTCAATATAAGACCATCTGCTTTTTGGAATGAACAGGAATTAATTAGTTCCATTAGCAGATTAAAGAGTTTAATTCAATAATAATTATTATATTTCGTTAATAATAACATTTATAACTTAATAAGGAACTCAAATGACTGAAAAAGATGAAGCATTATTTAGCCAAGTGCAAACAATAATAGACAAAGATATAAAACCATATATCGAAGCTGATGGCGGACGTATCAGTTTACATACCGTTGAAGAGGGCACTGTATTTGTTCAACTCGCAGGTGCTTGTGCTGGCTGTCCTGGAGCTGCTATGACGCTCAAAGGCGGAGTTGAAAGAATATTAAAATTAAAAGTCCCTGAAGTTAAAGAAGTTAAATTAGCATATTAATTCTGAACCAGTATCAAGCAAATACTTTATAGTTTAGATAGTTTTGAATTTCGCAAAGCCAAAGAAACTTTAGGAATTATGAACTTTGTCATTATTATCGACAGCTAAGAATCTCACATCGTCATATCAGCCATCGGGTCAACCCGATGGTTGATGTTGTTTAACAAGTGGCTGCACCTCAAGTAGATAATATTTTTTCCAATACTTACAGATTGTATCATTAATATAAAAATTTATTCTCTTATATAATATAGAGTTATATTCTTTTAAAATAATTAGTTGCCGCAATATTTCTCTGGAATAATCCCGTTTTTACAGATTTCTCTTTTTAATAATTCTAATGCTTCTTTGGGTGAATTCGCAAATTTAAATAAATCAAGGTCTTTTTCTGAAATTACTTCAATTTCTGCAAGATAGTTGAAATTAATTACATTATTCCAAAAATCTTTTGAATAAAGGATAATTGGACGTTTATGCTTTAATTTGTTGGTTTGAGTTAAAGTCAACAGCTCCATTAACTCGTCTAAAGTACCAAAGCCGCCGGGAAATGCAAAAAGAGCTAATGAATTATAGACAAACCAGAATTTTCTCATAAAGAAATAATGGAATTCAAAATTCAAATTTGGGTGTATATATTGGTTTGGGTGCTGTTCAAAGGGTAAGCTGATGTTTAAGCCAACTGATGGCATTCCGACATCATAAGACCCTCGGTTAGCTGCTTCCATTATTCCGCCTCCTCCACCAGTGCAAATATGAAACTGATATCGCTGGGGTAACGATTTTGACCACTCAGCTATTAATTTCGATGTTTCGTAAGCTTCATCGTAATATTTACAAGTTGGCTGCTTTTTTTCTAACAATAAAAACTGTTTAACTAATGCATCTTTTTCATTTTCAGAGCAGTGATTTAATTTTTCTTTTATATCATTCATTCTAATTTCGAATTCTTCAGTGCTAATAAACCTTGCTGAGCCAAACATAGTTACAAATTTATTTATTTTATAATAGTTGAATTGACTAAGAGGATGAAGATATTCTGCAATCATTCTAATCACTCTTCCGTCAGAGCTATGAAGAAATTCACGGTTATCATAGCTTTTTCCAGCCCTATTGATTTTTGTTTTTAACATTTCCATAAGTTTATATTTTATAATAATTTAAAAATAAAGAATTTAAGATAATTTGTTTCATCCATACAGGTTAAAATTGGGTGGTCTGGAGCTTGATTTCCTCTTTGAATTAAAGTCAATCTATACCCCTGCTTAACTGCTTCATTTGTAACTGCGTTATAAAATTCGCTTTCTTTAATGTGATAAGAACAACTCGAAGTAATCAGATAGCCACCAATTTCTAAAAGTTTTAAAGCCATTCTGTTGATTTTAGAGTACTTACTCAAAGCAGAATAAATACTTTTTTTATTTTTTGCAAATGCAGGTGGGTCTAAAATAATTACATCAAATTTCCTGTTTTCTTCAAACAATTTTTCAAAATACTCTTCAACGTCATATTCAATGAAATCTATATTTTGCAATTGGTTAAGCATTGCGTTTTGTTTAGCTTTTTCTATAGCTGTAGATGATGAATCCAGTCCAATTACCTCTTTTGCTCCGGCAATTGAAGCGTTTAAAGCAAAACCACCTTGATTTGTATAGCAATCTAAAACGGTTTTATTTTTTACAATATTTCTAATAGAAAAGCGATTTTCTCTTTGGTCAAGAAAATAGCCGGTTTTTTGCTGTCCGAGCAATGAAATACTCAATTTAATGCCAAGTTCCTCGCAAAAAATATTTTCAGGAATTTCACCAAATACAACTTCTTCAATCAGTTGAAGTCCTTCGATTATTCTAAAATGAGAATTGTCTTTACGGATTATTCCTTTTGTTTTTGGAAAAATTTGAATAAGCGCATCAATTATTTGGTTAATCAAATTTTCCATTCCGGCAGAATGAATCTGAAGTGCAAAATAATCTCCATATCTATCAATAATAAGCCCGGGTAGTAAATCAGATTCACCAAAGACAAGCCGATACATATTGCAATTCGGGTAAATTTCCCTCCTCATTGAGTTTGCCTTTTTTATTCGTTCAATAAAGAAATCTGCATTTATTTCTTTTTCAGTTGAAAGTAGCCGAAGAGAAATTAAGCTATGAGGATTATAAAAAGCTAAACCGAAGGATTTTTGATTTGATTTATTTATTACTGCTTTTACAATAGTTCCGGGTTTAAGTTTAGGAATTTCTGTCAACTCATTAGAGTAAACCCAAAGATGACCAGTGCTTAATCGCTTAAAAGCATTTGATTTTATTTGAATAGTTTCCAATATAATAATAATTATTTAAAAATCAATTATTTATAATTCAATAACTGCAAATTATCATTTTTTCTCGAAAAAATCAAAGAGATAGTAGTTCATTTGAAATTTTAAATGTAAATGACCGAAGGTTTAGAAAGATTAGATTTTTTATTATTGTAAAGTCCAAAAAGCTTTACGAAAGTATAGATGCTTCATACTTTACAAAAGTTTTTTAATTTTCATATAGTTTTAGTTGAAAAAAGCAATGTCATTAGCAAGTGTTGAGAAGAATCCAGAAAAATATTTTTGGAACCATTATCCTCTAGATTCTTCGCTACGCTCAGAATTACAGCGTTAAGTGATGTCATCTCTATTTAAATGAAGCACTTGCTTTATCAGGAAGTTTTCGATGACATCTTTTCTTGTCATACTGGCATAAGCCAGAATCCATCTTGCTTTTT
The DNA here is from genome assembly GCA_036759045.1 of Kapaibacterium sp. (SeqCode). GTDB lineage: Bacteria > Bacteroidota > Ignavibacteria > Kapaibacteriales > UBA2268 > JAAYJM01. The sequence goes on from DAIOVK010000264.1 coordinate 4,936, forward strand.
AGTCATTAGTCATTGGTAATTGGTTGTTAGTAAAATACAAATGACTAATAACAAATGACTAATGACTAATGACCTATAAAAACTATTTTTAAGATGGATTCTGACATTCGTCAG
>DAIOVK010000265.1:0-5046 GCA_036759045.1 Kapaibacterium sp. (SeqCode)
TATTAAAAAAACATACAAAATAATACGTAAATTTGGGAGAGTTAGAGATTAAAAATATAAAATATCAATCAAAAAATTTGCTTTTTAACTTGAACATTGCTAATTTGTGATATTAGATTTTTCAAACGAAAGAAAATTTTTTATAATAAAATTTAAAGAAAAATGAGAACTTTAATATTAATCTTTTTAATCGTCATTTTAGTTGCTTGCGAATCTATCAAACCAGTATCAAAAATAAACAAAACCACAAATTACTTTCCAATAACAATTAATAATAAAGCTCTTGTTTTAACAGAAGTTGCTGTTGATAAAGATTCTCTAAAAAACTTACTTGTAGTTGATGAGTATTTTGAAGAAATGGGAAATAATCTGGAGTTCTTTAAGGCAGTAAAAACTGAAGAACAGTTCTTTAATGAAATTTCTAGAAGCAGTATAGCAAAGAAAATACCGAACTTTACAAGCAATGAAGGCATATATAAACTTGCTCAACAAATTCCATCATTTGTAATGCTTTATTTTTCAAGTGACAAAAAATCTAATGGCGATATATATACTGTTTTAACTTTATATTACCCTAAATTAGGTAATATTATTTTTCAAAGTGAAATAGATGTTAATTTAAAGCAGGAAAACAAGAATGAACAGGCAGCACTGAATCAATTGTTTAACTCACTTTTAGACTATTTGAGGAAGCAGACAAAAGCACAGGGATTTTTGAAAAATGATGGAATTTTAACTTATTTCGATAAACTTTATGAATCTAATTTCGCTGTTTCATTCATTGGGGATTCTGTTATGAATGTACCTCATTATAGTAACATTTATATGATTGATATGAAGTCAATGGTTCAATTCACTAAATATCCTATTCCTTATGATATGAAAGATTATATGTTTGATTCAATAAAGGAATATAAACTATTAGAAAGCATTAGGGATTATGAGTTCGATTATCAAAAGGAAAAGTCATTTAAACAAGAAATAGAATGTCATACTGAATACTGCACTAATCAGTATTCAAAAAGATTTTTAATTTGGTATTACAAAGAACCAGATTCAATTCCAAATTTAAAAAATTATTCCAGTCGAACTGATGATAAAGAGAGAGGCGAACCAGTTGCATCTTATAAAGTTGATTATCAGTTACATCTTATGTTTACTTCCAATAATTGTATTGTAATGATAAATTATCCGGTATATAAACAGGAAAACTTGTCTTTCCGCCTTGATTATTTAAAAAATGAAGTAGCTAATTCAGTGAGAGTTTTTAATATGAATATGGATGCTGGATTTCTTGATAAACAAATAGAGCATAATATTAATAAAAAGCCATTAATTGTAAAAGATACGTTTGTTGGAATTCAGTATGAAGTTCCATATTGGTTAAATGTAAATGAACAACTACCATGGCAAAGGAATTTTCAAGAGAATAATAATTCTTTGTTTGGCACTTTTCCAGATATAGACAATATTTCAAATGCTTTAGCATTACATTTTCTAAAGAAATCAAAATATTCATCTTATAAAGAATTTGTTGATAGCAGTTCAATCTATGAAAAAGATGTTGTTAAATTTGAAAAAATCAGTGGGACTGAAGAAAGATTTGACCGATTTAAGATTTATGTAAAAACAAAAGAAGGGTACGATTTAATAAAACAACATGTTTTATTTGAAGTTGGTAATTATTATGGTACGATTTATTTCACAGCTACCCCTGAAACTTATGATAAAAATGTAAACAGATTTAATGAATTTTTAAAAAGTGTAAAATTTTTGAAATAAGTTGCGTAAATATTCTGTAAGCTCGAATCCCAAATAAAGCAAAAACTTTATTAAGCATTTGTTAGGAAATAAGTCATACGATAAACAAGTTGCTCGTATGACAAGAATTAAAGTTTAAATTTCTTTGAATTCATAAAACCATTAGGTCAATTCCATAGCTGATAGTTTTATCATTTAGAATTTTATTCTACTTGCCATACGAGCAACTCGTTGATCGTATTACTTGGAATTCTTAATAGTCAAAAAAATTCCTTCCCAAATTTAACTTGGGAAGGAGATATATTAATTTAAACTTATTCAGCCCAAACTTTTGCTAATTCAATAATAGTATCGACAGTTTTATTTAATGAATCCACGGAAAGCCATTCAGTTTTGCTATGGAAATTCTGTCCGCCAGTATAAATATTTGGTGTAGGTAAGCCCATAGCTGTTAATTTAGCTCCGTCAGTTCCACCGCGAATGGGAGACCAAAAAGGATTAATACCAGCTCTGGTTGATGCTTCCCATAATTTATCAAGAACAATTTGGTTTTCATCAAGTTTTTCAAGCATATTCCTGTAAGTTTCTTTAATCTCCATAACAATATCAGCTTTAGGAAATATCTCTTTTGTATCGGCAATAGCTTTTTCAACTATTTCCTTTAATTTATCTAGACCTTTGGTTTCAAAATCTCGGAAAAGCATTTTAATACTGGAATAGGCAATACTTCCTTCCAGAACGTAAGGATGGATATATGGCTCATAACCTTCTGTAGTTTCTGGTGCCATATCTTTTGGAAGCCGTGCTATAATTTCAGAAAGAACACGGATAGAGTTAACCATAATATTTTTTGCAGAACCGGGGTGAATATCACGCCCTTTTACAATGATAGTGCAGGAATTGGCGCTAAACGTTTCTTTATTCAATTCGCCCGGAAGCTCGCCATCAATAGTATAGGCGTAGTCTGCTCCAAACTTTTTAATATCAAAGTATTTTGTTCCCTGACCGATTTCTTCATCTGGAGTAAAACCAACCTTAATTGTTCCATGTTTGATGTCTGGATTTTTAATAAGATAATCAACTGCAGTAATAATAGCAGCGACACCGGCTTTATTATCTGCTCCAAGCAGAGTTGTTCCGTCAGAGGTTACAATTTTATGTCCAATACAATCGCTTAACTTTGGATTTTCAGAAACCTTAATAATTACAGAATCATCGCCGGGCAGCGGAATATCTCCACCCTCATATTTTTCAATTATATTGGCTTTGACATTTGCTCCGCTTACCTCAGGTGTTGTATCAACATGAGCAATAAGTCCAATTGTAGGTATGTTGTTTCTATTTTCTATGTTGCCGGGTATAGTAGCCATAACGTAGCAATGCTCATCAACTTCAGCGTCTTTTAATCCTATAGCTTTTAATTCATCGACTAATAGCTTTGCTAAATCAAATTGCTTCGATGTACTTGGTGTGGTTTCAGATTCATCTGTGGATTGTGTATCAATTTTTACATATCGTAAGAATCTGTCTAATGCTGTTTCGTTCATCATTATCCTTTATTTAAAATTATTAATAACTTCTTCTACCGTATCGTAGTATTTAAAAAGATGGTCTATGTATGAAATCTTCAATAGCTTAATAATCATTTCCTGCAAACCGACAAGAATTACCGGAATGCCGTATTCCTTCAGTTGCCGGTGCGATAGAAGCAAGGCACCAAGACCAGAGCTGTCAATAAATTCTACTGCAGACAAATCAAGTACTAATGCACTTATATCCGGCTGGCTCAAGATTAGGAATTGAGTCTTTAAATCAGATGATAATTCTGAATTGATTTTTTTGTCTTTCAATGTAAAAATGACTAAATTATCAATGTGTTCTACTGTAAATTTCATTTTTTTTTCCAATTTATTTTTATTTTCAATATTTTAGTAAAAATAATTTTTCAAAATAATGAAAAATAATAAAAATAAAAAAATAATAAATAGTATTTTATTTATTCGATTGAGTTCAATCGGCGATATTATTTTAACTACTTCGCTGATTCGTCTCATTCGTTCTACGTTTCCGAATACTAGAATTGATTTTTTAATTTCTAAACAATTTTATGAAATTTTAAAATTTAATCCTTATTTGTCTAATATTATTATTTATGATAAATTAAATTCCTTTTCTGAAATTAATAAAAAAAAGAAAGAATTGGCAAGTCAGCTTGAAAATGGGAAATACGATTTAATCATTGATTTACATAATAATAACCGCTCCAAGCATTTTCGCTTCCATCTGGGGAAAAAAATTCTGAAAATAAAAAAGAACAGATTATTTAAACTTTGCTTGGTCCATTTTAAAAAAAATATTTATAACAGAAAATTATCTATTCCTAAGCTTTACTTCGATACTGCAAATTTCGATAATTCACTTCTTGATGATGGAATAGGACTCGAAATATTTTTAGAAAATGAATTTGAAAAGAAAGAAAATATTAGAAAAAAAATTGCGATTGCTCCCGGTGCTTTCCATTTCACAAAACAATGGGGAATTGAAAAGTTTGCTGAACTTATAAATTTAATTAAAAGCAAATATGAATGTGAAATAATTTTGCTCGGTGGAAAAAGCGATAAAAATATTTGCAATGAAATTTTAGAAAAAACCAATAATTTCCCACAAGATTTTTCTGGTGAAACCTCTATTTTAAAAACAACTGAGATATTAAGCAGTTGCGATTTGTTAGTAACTAACGATACAGGTGTAATGCACATTGCTGCTGCAAGACAAGTGCCGATTGTTGCTATTTTCGGCTCTACTGTTACTGATTTTGGTTTTGCTCCTTATCGCGTAAAACATAAAATAATTGAAGTTGATTTAAAGTGTCGTCCCTGCACTCATATCGGCAGGAGTAAATGCCCGCTTAAGCATTTTAATTGTATGAATCTGATTAGCGCTGAAAGGGTGCTAGAAGCAGTGGAGGAGATGGTTCTTGAGTAAGATACTATTTTATTATGTTATTTCGAACCCCAAAATGAAGTAAGTGCTTTATTTAAATGGAGATGACATATAGTTTTTCCTGTCATTCCGAAACGAAGTGAGGAATCTCACAATCATTATTAATACAAAATTTTAAGTCATACTATCAACAAGTTGATAGCATGACTTGTTTTTAAATGATGAAAAATGTAGAGACACAGCATGCTGTGTCTCTACAAAAATTTTAAAAACCGACCACCGACTACTAATTCCCCGGATAATTCAAAATAGTTGGTGCAGTGATATATAGCCAGTAACCTT
>DAIOVK010000266.1:0-5029 GCA_036759045.1 Kapaibacterium sp. (SeqCode)
GAAAGAGAACCACCTGTTTGCGATGGAAGCTCAATTGAATATGTAAAAGTGCTTTTAAAAGCTGGTATAGAAGAGCAAGAGCGTCAAAAGGAATTTTTTGTTATAAATGAAACAATAAGATATACAAACGAGAAAAATGGTGTCGATATAGTTGCTCTTCCTACTGATGATTACAGAATAACCGTAATGATTGATTATAACAATCCTGCTCTTGGCAGCCAGCATACCGGATTATTTAATTTAGAAAAGGAATTTGTAACTGAATTTGCTTCTGCACGCACTTTTTGCTTTCTATCAGAAGTAGAAATGCTTTATAGTCAAGGACTAATCAAAGGTGGTAGTTTAGATAGTGCAATTGTAATTGTAGATAAAGATTTCGATGAAAATAAATTGAAAGAATTACAGGAAACGTTTAGTATGAAAAACACACCTGTTCTCGGAACTACAGGCGTATTAAATGATTCTGCATTAAGATATAAGAATGAGCCAGCAAGGCACAAACTATTGGATTTACTTGGAGATTTATCTTTAGCCGGAGTTCCGCTCAAAGCTCAGATTTTAGCGGCACGTCCCGGACACGCGAGTAATATTGAATTTGCCAAAAAAATACGTGCTTTGTTTAAAAAGAAATCACCACTTAAGCGATTCCAAATTGATAAAAACAGCGAATCAGTGCTAAATATCAATGATTTACTTAAGATTATGCCTCATCGTTACCCTTTCTTACTCATTGACAAGGTAATTGATGTTGATTATGAAGAGCAAACAATACTTGGAGTAAAAAATGTAACTATAAATGAAGAGTTTTTCAATGGCCATTTTCCCGGAAAACCAGTTATGCCCGGCGTCTTAATTTGTGAAGCAATGGCACAAACCGGCTGCCTGCTTCTACTTCAATCTTTAGATGACTATTCTCAATACCATGTATTTTTCATGTCCATAAAGAATGTTAAGTTTCGCAAACCAGTTATTCCGGGTGACCAATTGGTAATGGACTTACAAATGCTTGGGAAAAAATTTAATTCATATATGTTTAAAGGAACGACTTATGTCAACAGTCAAGTTGTTGCAGAAGCCGAATTTAGTGCAGCAGTTATAAAAAAAGAATTATGAACGAAGTAATTATTCATCCTACAGCGATTGTTTCGCCAAAAGCTGAATTAGGAAAATCAGTAAAAATTGGTGCTTTCTCTATTATTGAAGATGATGTAATCATTGGGGATAATACAGAAATACGCTCCAGCGTTGTCATTGCAAATGGTGCCCGTATTGGGAAAGATTGTAAAATTTATTCTAATGTGATTATTTCAACTGAGCCACAGGACTTAAAATTTGAAGGCGAGGAAACTTATGTTTTTATTGGTGACAGAAATGTGATTCGTGAATTTGCAACTATAAACCGTGCAACTAAAGAAACCGGAAAAACTGTTATTGGTAATGATAATTTGCTTATGGCATACACTCACGTTGCTCACGACTGCGTGTTTGGAAATAATATTATTATGTCGAATGTTTCACAAATAGCTGGTCATGTCCATATTGAAGACTGGGTGATTTTTGGTGCTTACTCAAAGGTGCATCAATTCTGCACTGTTGGCAAGCACTCTATGCTGGCTGCTGGCATAAAGATTGTAAAAGATGTGCCTCCTTTTGTTTTAATTGGTAGAGAACCAGCAAAAATTGAAGGTATTAATAAAATTGGTCTTAGAAGACGTGGATTTTCACAAGAACTTATTGACGAAATTGAAATTTTTTACAATACTATTCTTAATTCCGGCATGAATAACAAAGACGGTATTGCTGAATATTCTAAGAAAGAAAACATACCTGATGAAATAAAAAATTGTATCCAATTTATTGAAGATTCAAAAAGAGGAATTCATAGATAATTAGATGGAAACTTTTACTTTACATCAATTAACTAAAATTGTAAACAATAGCACTGATTTTAGAATAAAACCAAGTGAGATTTTATTAAAAAAATTGGTTGCTGCTATCATTTTTATAATATCTGATATTTTTGCAGTCGCTTTGTCATTTATAGTAACTTTGCAAATTACTAATATTGCAGTTTACAATCTGACAAACTCTTTTGATGAGCTATCAGTATTTTTTATTACAGTATTTATATTCCCAATAGCCTTTTACCTAAGACGGCTCTATCCCGGCTTAGGTATTGATGTTATTGATGAGTTAAGGGGGCTTACTTATTCTTGTTCTAATGTATTTATCGGATTAATATTTACTACGTTTTTCTTTGAACAAACAAGTAGTTCAATTCGACTTATTTTTGGTTTATCCTGGGCATTATCTCTAATATTACTTCCAATTTGCCGTTCAATAACTAGAACACTTTTTTGTAAAAAAAAGTGGTGGGGCTTACCTGTAATAATCCTTGGTGCTGGAAATACTGGCGAAAGAATTATAAAAACTCTAATAAAACATCCAAGAATTGGATTACGTCCTGTTGTTGCTATTGACGATGATATTGACAAATGGGGATACATTGAAAAAATTCCCGTGATTGGTGGACTCGCTATTATTCCAGAACTTATAAAAAAGCTAAGCTTAGACTATGCTATTGTAGCTATTCCGAATGCTAATTCGAATGTTCAGGAAGAAATTATTTTAAAATACTCTAAATATTTCGATAAAACTATAATTATACCAGACTTGTTTGGTACTTCGAGTATTTGGATTACAGCTAAAAATTTCGGTGCATTCTTGGGTTTTGAATTGCAACAAAAACTATTGAAAAAATCTGCCCTAATTCAAAAAAGGATTTTTGATATTATTATTTCATTTTTACTGATTTTATTATCACTTCCTTTTACAATAATTGTCGCTATTCTAATCAAAATTGACTCAAAAGGAACAGTCTTTTTTAAACAGGAAAGAATGGGTCAAAATGATGTAAGATTCAATTTAATTAAATTCAGAACAATGTATTCTGATTCTGAATATCGTTTGCAAACAATATTAAATCAAGATGAGGAAATGCGGGCTGAATACAATAAATACCACAAATTAAAGAATGACCCAAGAATGACAAGAATAGGTAAGGTCTTAAGAAAATTCAGTATTGATGAGGTACCTCAATTTTTCAATGTTTTAAAAGGGGATATGAGCCTGCTCGGGCCAAGAGCATATATTGCTTGGGAAAAACCCAAAATGCTTGGGCAGGAAGATATTATTTTAAGCGTTAAACAAGGAATAAGTGGGTTATGGCAAATTATAGAAAACAGAGATGAATCTACTTTTACTGAAAGAGTATCTATTGATGTTTATTACATTAGGAACTGGTCTTTATTCCTTGATTTTTATATTGTTGCCCGTACTATTGCAGTTGTAGTTCTCGGAAAAAACGGGTGATAAATAATTGATAATTGACAATTGATAATGTGTCATTGTCATTCCAAATTCCCTGATACAGCCAATGTTTCATTTAAATGGAAATAACATCGCTAAATATGTCATTCTGAACCCTGTCGCAATCCATTATAGTTCTGTTCAAAGCTATTCAATTTTAGCTATTTCAAGAAAGTATTTGGGCTTGCCCAAATGTAACTAACGTGAGCAAGCTCAATCACTTTTCCAAGATAGATTCCGGCATATGCCAGAATGACAAATAAAGATATCATTGGTAACATATTGAAAAATCATTATAGTAAACAGGATGTCTGTTTCCTACATTTGAGAAAGAATAGTTATTTCTCCTTCACAAGTTGAACTTGGAAAAAAGGATTTATATTTTTATAAAATGAACCCTTTCTAAAATTAATAATACGCAATTTCCGAGGAATCGAAAATCCACTTCCAGCGTGGTTTATTGATACACTTTTTCATATTAATGAAACTTTTTAGAATGGAATCAAGTATAATAAATTAATCTTATCTTAAATGCGAATTTATTTCTATAAAAATCCTTAAAAAAGTGTTAATTTTGCATAATGGAGAGGTGCGAGAGTGGTTGAATCGGGCGGTCTCGAAAACCGTTGAAGGAGCAATCTTTCCGAGGGTTCGAATCCCTCCCTCTCCGCGGTTGCAGAAAGCAGAAGTCAGAAAGAAGAAAGCAGAAAACAGAAGAAGATAGAAAAAGAAGTAAAAGAAGAAAAAAACAGATATAACAGGAACTAATTGATTTACATAACGTATTGAAGTTTAATTAGATAATTAAAATATATAAGGAGAATAGCTTTGGAAAATAAGAAAAAAGATAATTTGTCGGAAAAATCAATCTTGTTTTCCAAAGATATTGTCTTACTTTACAGAGAATTAGACAGCAAAAAAAAAGAAAAAGAATTACTGAACCAGTTTTTAAGAAGTGGTACTTCAGTTGGTGCCAACATAGCTGAAGCAAAAGGTTCTATATCAGAGCCGGATTACTATTCAAAAATGCATATTGCATACAAAGAACTTCTAGAAACAAAGTATTGGATTCAATTGCTTGTTTCTACCAATGATATTGAAGAAGAGCAAGCAGATGGAATTTTTGAGATGTTAGAAGAATTAGCAAAGATTTTATTTACAATAATAAAAAATATAAAATCTAGGAGAGATAATTGATAATTGACAATTGATAATTGATAATTGATAATTGATAATTGATAATTGATAATTGATAATTGATAATTGGAAAAATTTACTAATGACTAAAACTGTTAGTTTTAAATTATTTTATTATCACTTATAACTTATCACTTAAATTTTCTTCTTCTTTCTTATCTGATTTCTGTAACCGCCCGGATGGCGAAATAGGCAGACGCGCTACATTCAGGATGTAGTCCTCGAAAGGGGGTGCAGGTTCAAGTCCTGTTCCGGGCACTTAATTGAATTTTAAAGAGTTATGAAATTTCTATATTTCAATAAAACTTCTCTAAATTATATAAATACTGACAAAATACTGACGTTTATAAATAACATTTCAAAGAATATTTTCTGATATGAAAATATACCTTGTTTTCTTTTAATATTCTATTTTCGCCTGCCATTCAAATAATACAATTAAAATTCGGTATATCTATAACTC
>DAIOVK010000267.1:0-5008 GCA_036759045.1 Kapaibacterium sp. (SeqCode)
ATGAAATATAGAACAGCACTAAGAAATCCCCCCTACCCCCCTTTTTCAAAGGGGGAATTAAAAAGAAAATTCTTCTCCCCCCTTTGAAAAAGGGGGGTAGGGGGGATTTTGACTTTCTATTTTTTATAAGTCCTTATGTCATCTCCATTTGAATAAAGGTCTTACTTCATTTTGGGGTTCGGAATGACACAAGATAGTAAGTCTTTTAACGAATTATTACACTAGTCATCGGATAATTGCTGCATTAAATCTAAGAAAAATCAATACCTGATTACTTTAATATCAGTAATACCCGAAGAGATTTGAATAAAGAACTTTTTTGTAGATGATAAATAATTACTTGAACGAAATACGTTATCATCGAACTTACTGAAATCGGGAAAACGATTATTTGATAGACCTGAATTAGAGTAAATCTCAGCTCCAAATTCCTTTGGTATTTTAATTCTGATTTTAGAAGCAGCTGCATTAATAGAAATATTTGTTGTATCGTATTTATTGCCAAATTTCATTTCGATTTGTGAAGCACCGCAGTTTAATTTCATATTTTTTAATTTGTATGGAGAGAAATCTGCATTAAATTTTGTAGCTCCAATATTAAAATCGAAATCCCAAAGCGGCTGAGAATTCAGCTTTATAGCTGCCTCCCGACTATTGCTACTCTTTTTTAAAAGATTAATATTAATATTTGAAGGAAGTTTCAGATACACAGTTCTTGAATCGGAATCGGAGCTTAAATTAAATTCATCAAATTTGCTGTTTGGTTTAACTTCAATCAGATAACTGCTTGTATCCTTAATAGTATAAACACCAGCGCCGCCATCAATAACGAATTTTGCAGTATCAAACTGGGCTTCATAATATTGAGTGAAAGTTTTTCCAACATAATTATTGGTATCAGAAATATCAGTTGCCCATTCCCATTCTTCATTATCGTCATTATGGAATACTACGTTGTCTGAAAAATAATCAAATCCATTAAACAAAATAGCAGCTATAAATAAAGCCAAGACGACCCCTGATAATGCCGATAAAATATTTTTAATAAAATCTGGTACTCTTAATAATGTTGTTCCCCAGATGACAAATAAAATTGGCCATAGTTGAAAAACAAATATTAAATCAAGGTCGTTATAAAATTGATTATAAAGCAATAATAAGCCAATACTTATAAGCAAGAACCCCCAAAAATAGGTCCCCCGTTTACCATTTTCGTTAAATTTACCCATTTTTGTTTTAAAGATTTATGTTAGAATTGTTATTTGAACGAGAAGGTAACCTCAATAATAAAAGAACACCGAGAATAATTAGAAAGATAGGCCAGATGTTCCCGAAATCGAACCATGGAAATATTTTGTCAATAAAAATAAATCCACCAAGCACAATTAAAAAAATACCGGCAGCGATTCTTCGGTTTTCGCGTTTGTTTTGCCGTTCAATTTCATAAACTTCAAAAAGTGTTTCGTCTATTACTTCTGCCTGCTCCAGTTTTACTTTTTTTTCACTTGGCATAATTACCCATAGAACCAAATAAATTACAATACTTGTTCCCCAGGCAAAAGTTGATATAATAAATATTGCTCTTACTATAATTGGGTCAACATCAAAATATTCTGCTAATCCAGAAGCAACACCTGCTATTATGCTGTTCTTCTTTGTTCTGTATAATTGCTTTCTCATTTTTTTCTCCTTTCCCAAAAACTCATTTATATTTACTACGCAAATTTATAATATTTAGTTTCATTATTTATAATTAAATTTAAAATTACAAAATCTGATGTATTATACCAAACCGCTAACAATAATAGCAATATAATCTATCATTCCGAGCGCAGCGAGGAATCTCACAAGTCACTGTTTCCACTACACTTGAGATTCCTCACTTCGTTACCAATGACATCGTTTATTGTTATTCTGGCGTATGCCAGAATCCATCTTAAAAATAGTTTTTATAGGTCATTAGTATTTTACTAGCTCTACTTACGCATTGCTCTCTTGAGAGGGGAGTGGTGCTTATGTGAAAAAGAAAAACAGTGAATCAACTTAACTTGTTTAAAATCTTAAAATAGAATTGCGTAAGAAGAGTTATAAAATATTTTAATATTAAAAATATTTCTTATTATATTTGTAATTAATAACATAATATTTTGTATAAATGCCAAAATATTCGATTCAAGTGAATATTAAAAAAGTGAAAGCTGAGTTTTATAAATAAATAGAAGAAGTATAATATGCAATTCTTAACATTCGATATTGAAACAGTGCCACTTCCCTGGGAAAGTTTTTCAGAATCTCAACAGGACTATTTAATTCGTGGCGCAAAGACAGAAGAGGAAATACAAAAGAAGAAAGATGAAATGGGGCTTTCTCCGATGACAGCCCAAGTCGTTTGTATCGGTTTAATGCTATGCACAATGAACGAAGATGGCAGCTTCAATGAAGAGAAAATAGAATCTTTCGCTGTTGATAATTCAATAACTGAAAAAACAATGAATGAAGTGGTTTTGTCAACTCAGGAAAAGTGCTATCTTTGCTCTGAAGCTCATCTTTTGGAAATCTTTTGGAAAATTTTAAAAAAATACGACCCAATACATTTAATTTCATTTAACGGCAGAAATTTCGATGCTCCTTTTTTAATGCTACGTTCCTCGCTTCTCAGAATTAAACCAAGCAAGAATTTAATGGCTGGAACAAAATTCAGCTATGCCCAGCATACAGATTTGATTGATGAGCTTACTTTTTATTCTGGTTCTGCTTATGGCGCCACACGCCGCTTCAACTTCGATTTTTTTGCAAGGGCTTACGGCATTCATTCCCCAAAATCTGAAGGAATTGATGGCTCAAAAGTGCCGGAGTTTTTCCATAATGGGAAAATATTGGAAATTGCTGAATATTGTTTAAGAGATGTCAAAGCTACATGGGAACTATTCAAAGTTTGGAATGAGTATTTAAGATTTTAAATTCAGTCATACTATCAACAAGTTGATAGCATGACTTATAAAAAAATTGTCATTCTGGCGTATACCAGAATCCATCTTGAGAAAGCAAATGAGTTTGCTTACTTGTTCTTTACATTTGGGCAAGCCCAAATGCTTTTTTGCAATAGCTAAAACTTAGGGAACAGACAGGGTTGATACGTTCTTTTCCAGCCATACTATCAACTTGTTGATAGTATGGCTGGAATGAGTATTATAAAGAACGTATCAGACCTGCGACTAACCCCAAAATTTTCATTAAGTGTCTAAAAATCTGAAACCAAGAATTTTCTGCTTAAAGTATTTGCTCCTGCTTTTATGTTTATGAAATATACTCCATTTGCAATATTATAAGGTAATTCGATTGTTGAATTCCGAAATATCCTTTGTTTTGATTCTAATATCTTTTGACCATATAGGTTATAAATATTTATTTCAAATAAATCTTCTACGCTATTTCCAATATTAAGTAAAATGCTGTTCAAATTTGGGTTATAAGAAACTAATATTTCTTTATTATTTGCTCTTATATCTTCATTTACACTTGCAGTATGGTCTATTAGCTTTGCAAGATATAATTTATAATTCATTGAACCGTATAACAAAAAAGTATTATTATTTAGTTGAATTATATCTTTCAAGGATTTCTCAATATCATCTGAATTAAATTCCATTGTCCAAACAGTATCTAAATCTTTATTTCTCTTTTCTACAAAAAAAGATTGGAAACCGTTATCTAAATATAAATTTTTTCCAATAAAATAAAAATTATCATTAAATTGATTGATTTTAATATATTTTTTAGTATAAGATGTACTTGAATCAAATTTTATACTTGTTATATAATTACCTTGATTATCAAATTCAGCACAAGAAACTAATGAGTAAGAAGTCGAGTCGTTTATTAATAATCTTTTTGAATATATAAGATTGATTTTATTATTATTAAAAAAAAGTTCGTAAAATGTTATAGATTGTGCATCGCCTTTTAATAATTCAAATAACTCAACTTTCCATTCCTTTTTAAAATCTGAATCGAATTGAATTAAATATGTTTTTTCAACGAAATATTTAACATAAATATTTTTTAACAAATATATTTTGTCATTATTTGACTGTGCAGTAATAAGGTTTGACCCGTAAACATTTAAATCATTATAGTAGGTAGTATCAATTAAAGTAGAATCAAAGGTTTTTAAATCGTCTGAAAATTTCACACACTTAATGTATTCTGCTTCACTTTTATCAGTTCTTGTAAAAAAATAAGAAAGAGAATCGTTATTAATTAAGAAATTCCCACAGGTTTCTAAAGGAGTTATTTGAACAGCACTATCACAAATTGATTCGCTTAAATTAAAAGAACTATCTAACTTCAAGAACCATGGCTTATAGTTACCGTAGTAAGAGATTGATTTTAATTTTGGATAATCATAAATTACCAAAGGTTTATTTTTATAGCAAAATATTTTCGGATTAAAAATATATGGGTTTCCATAAGTAAAGCATTTAATTGCTTCATTTGTTTCCATGTTATACTTATAAATAAAAATTCGATTATCATACAAACTATTCTTAATATTAGCATAACTCAAAATGTAGATTTCATTATTAAAAAGAAAGAAACTCTGTTCATACATACTACAGGTATCTTCTTCTATTAACTTTTCCTGAATTATTTCCTGTGAATATGCAGAAGTAATTGATAATAAAAATAATTCAAAAGATAATAAAAAAAATAAAAATAAAATTTTTGCGAATAAAGTTTTCATAATTATCCTAATTATTTTTTAAAACAAATAAAGTAATTAAATTTCTATAATGTTAATATCTACCTACTTAATTATTGTCAGATTAAATTTTCATAATAAAAAAGTAGGTAGATTAAAATAAAATAAAAACATATTATGGTTCATCGTCGTCATAACATGATTCAATGCAACCAGTTACTGTAGTCTCAAATCCTGGTGGACAATTTGAAATAGAAGTATAATTTACAAATCTTTTAATATTTTTTCTATATTCATATTCAACTT
>DAIOVK010000268.1:0-4997 GCA_036759045.1 Kapaibacterium sp. (SeqCode)
TTATTAAAAAAATAAATAAAGTATTACGTAAATTTGGGAGAGTTAGAGATTAAAATAAATTATTTTTAGTAAGATGTTGATTATATCTTGTTTTTGTAAATTTTATCTATTTTTATAGAAATTATAATTAATTGATATATAATAAGATAATCCGGATGAGTAGTTACATTTATTTTAATACTAAACCGACAATAAGAAGTATAAAATAAAAGTGTCATTACGAATCACAAGATTAAGCAAATTCTTTATTTAATAGGAGATGACATATATTTATACAATCATTCTGAGCGTAGGGAAAAATCCAGAAAAAGTCTTTTAAACCACTGATCTCTGGATTTTTCGTTACGCTCAGAGTGACAGTTTGAATTTATGTCATTCCCATTTAAATAAAGGTCTTGCTTTATAAGAGGGAGCGAAAGGACACAATTTAATAATTTATTTAAAGAATAACTACTCTAGTGTAGTAATTCATTGAAAACCTGACTTTAACATCTTGTCATTCTGAACGAAGTGAAGAATCTCAAACTCTGTGGTAGCAATGACTTGTGAGATTCCTCACTTCGTTTCTGAATGACATAAGATAGTAAGTCTTTTAACGAATAACTACTCAAGCAAGCTACTTTTTTAATTATAAAATAATATTTAGATTTTTTAGTGTCTAGAAATATTTAATTAGAAAAAAACTATAAAACTATTTCTTTAATCCGGGTATGAGATTTGGGAGTATAATGCTAATAGACTTTATAAATTCAGGTTTTTCAAGGAAAATATCTTTTGCTTGAAATTCCGGGTCTGCAACCCTGGTCCGAACATTGTAAATATAAGCATTAATTAAAATATTATTATATTGAACATTAAAATTACCAGTAACAACTTTTTTTACATTCAGTAATTTAATAGTTTTCCAAACATCTGATTGATATTGTGGATTGCTAGGGTCAATATTAAATTCAGTAAGAAGTGCTTCAACAGAATCGTTTGGAACAATTCGATAGTACTGTTCTTCAGGGTCTTCAGAAAGAAGAGCTTTTGCCAATGAATCCTGTAATTCGTAGCACCAGAGATTTAAATTCATATCACCATCCATATTTTGAAATGGCAGAACTGCAATTCTGGTTTGGCTATTTGCAATCATAGTGCTTAATAAAATTAAGCAGGAAAAGATTAGAGTTTTCATAATCACCTTCTATGATATATTATTTTCAGCAATAAACTTTTTTACATTGCTAAATGAATCAATTAATTTCTTTTCCATAGGAGCAGCACTTTCAAAATCTTCCGCCTTTGCATATCCCATAATTGTAATACCCATTTCTGCAATTTCATCTAAACCGAATTGAAAGCAGGACCCCTTTATTGTATGAGCTAAACGATATAATTCAGCACCGTTTTTTTCTTTTATAAAAATGCTGTACTGGTTTGTAATGTCCTGCATCCAGGTATCAACAAATTCTGGAAGAAGTTCTCTAATAAATGGGTCTTCTGGGATTTTCATATTTGCTCCGTAATTTTAATAATTAATAATTAATTATTAATTGTTAATTGTTAATTGTTATAACTTTATAGAAAAACTAATTACCATTAACAATTAATGAATCCACTCTAATACCAATTTACTTTTAATGATAAAATATGTTTGTCTGTCATTCTGAACGAAGTGAAGAATCTCAAACTCTGTGGTAGCAATGATTTGTGAGATTCTTCACTTCGTTCAGAATGACACTTTAATTGTATCTTTGAATGCAACTTGGTATAAAAACCATTTTTTTTAACAATTACCTAAATATTTAGAAAATAAAAATGATGTCCAAAAAAAACTTTAGATTGCTCATTTATGAAAGAAAAATTTCATTGAATTTTTCCTAAAATCACATATCTACCTTTTTTTGTGGGCTCATTAACAATTAATAATTAATAATTAATAATTAAAGAGAAAGCTGTAAGCCGAATTCTGTCTTGAGCCGAAGCCCGAGGCAACCATTAATCTGGGCTAAATGTTGCCATTTAGCTCAAGCGATATACCCAGATGTATAGAGAGAGACTCATTCAGACGAACAACCTGAAAGGGTAGATGCCCACTACATCACTATTTTATCTTGCACCGGATGGGGTTTGCCAAGCTACAGCAATCACTTGTTGCACTGGTAAGCTCTTGCCTTACCGTTTCACCCTTACCTTAAATAATTTTAAGGCGGTTTCCTTTCTGTTGCACTTTCCGTCAGTTAGCTTTTAGCTCGCTGCCTTCGCGTTACGAAGCATCCTGTTCTATGGTGTTCGGACTTTCCTCATTTCAATGAAATGCAGTTGCCCGCTTCCTCCATTTTTAATATTAATTCAATTTAACAAAAAAAAATGATTAATACAAATAATTCTCTTCTAAAATTAATTCTTCAGGGTATAAAATTCTCCCGCAGTTTTCGCAAAAGAATAATTTGTCCATATTATTTCTTAGCATAACAATTTTTTGGTGAGGTATTGCAGAGTAACAACCAGTGCAACTATTTCGTTTAGCTATAACTACAGCATCTTTGAGATGTCCTCTTATCCGATTGTATTCTTCGAGTGTGTGGGGATTAATTTTTTTCTCAAATTCTTTTTTCTTGTTCTTTAATCTTTTGATGTCATCGTTTTGGTCGCTTGAAATAGCATCGTATTCTTTTTGCTTTTCTTTTAATTCCTTATCTATTTCGAATCTGTCTTTTTTTTGCATCTCAAGCATTTGAATAAGACTGTCTTCCTTTACGCTAATATTTCGCATTTCAGAAGTTATTTTGTTGTATTCCTGCCTTATATGCTCAATTTCTTTTGTTATTGCATCAAATTCCTTATTATTGCGAACGCGAAACTGCCGGTCTGAAAGTTTTTGTTCTTTATCTTTCAATTCGTTCAAAGCTTGTTTAGAATTAATAGCAAATTTACGAACATCGCTTAAAATTTTTTCTGTCTCTTTAACCATTGCAACCTGATTATCAAATTTTTGCTGAACTGCTTTTAATTGTTCCGGCAAATCGCCTAAGTCTTCTTCAAATTCATCTAATCTTGTGTCAAGTTGCGAAATATAAACTAAGTATTTTAACTCATTTTGCATCAATCATTTTCCCGATTTATTGATATTTATTTATTTTCAATTTTTGTAATTTTTTATAATTTTCTATATCCGGATAATACTCGACAGGATTTGTACATATTTCAGAAGCTATAAATTCTATAGCAGAAAGTTCTGAATCTTTCTTAAAAAGTTCGTACATTCCGAATGGAACAAATTGCTCCATTTCATAATGTCCGGGGTCAATAAGCAATAATTTATCTTTTGCCTGATGGAATTTATGATAGCTAACATCTGCAGTAATGAAAGCATCTATATTTTTCTTCAATACCTGAGGAATAAAACTACTTCCACTTCCGCCGACTATGGCAATTGTTTCAATTTCTTTATTTTTTCCTTTAGAATATCGAAGAGGAGAAGAGCATACATTTTTTACTCTTTCTAACAAATCGTTTTGAGAAATAGGTCTTTCAGGGAGTGAAACGATTCCCATACCAAAATTAGAATAGTTTTTATCTGGTATCAAAAATTCGAGATATTTAAGATTTAATTTATCTGAAAGTATTTTTGAAGTTCCTTCTGAGAAGGTATCGAAATTTGTGTGTATAATGATGAGATTTAATTTGTTTTGGATTAGTTCGTAGCAAAATTTTGCTGTTCTGTCATTAAAAGAAATTTTGTGTAAGGGGTTGAAAATTAACGGATGAAAACTAATTATACAATTGCAGTTTAGTTTGGTTGCTTCTTTTATTATGTCAGAATTAATTTCATAACACAATAAAACTTTTGTAACAAAATCAACCTCACTTTCTATCTGCAATCCTATTTTATCATCTTCCATCGCAGTTTCAGGAGGAAGCAATGTTTCTAATCTCGCTAAGAAATCATATAATTTCATTTTTTTCCATTTCATTTCATAGAGAAAACTTTTTCTCTATTTGCATTCTTCTAATATGCAAATTACAAAACTTTAAATTTATATACAATTTTTCAATTAAATTAATCGTTATATAATTAAAAAAACAGATTATGAATAAGATAATAATAATAACAGCAGTATTGATTTTCTCAATAAATCAATTATTCTCACAAATTAAGGGTGAGGAGCCACCAGTTTTCAATCCAGATACCGTTTTTGTGTTTAATTCCCCCCGTCCATTAATTAATCCGCAATTTAGTGGAAATTCATTGCAAAAAGCTTGGGGTATTGATTTGCTTTTTTCCGGAAGTGGTTTTGGAGTTGGTGGCTTTTATAATGTAAATCTTTCTGATGACTTGATTTTTATAACAAGTTTGTATATATCGGGAGCCAGAAATTCTGACGAATTTGATTATTATGTAAAGGACGAAGCTACCCAAGTATGGAGATTGTTAGTACCAGACAAAGTAAACAGGTTATTTGTATTGCCTCTTACTTTTGGACTTCAACACTATATTTTCTCTGGAGTTATATCTGAATCATTTAAACCTTATTTAAATTTTGGTGTCGGTCCTTCACTAATTATATCAACTCCATATTCAAAAGAGTTCTTCTCAAGTTGGAGCTATGCTGAATCTTACATTCGTTGGGGTGGATTTTTAGGAGCTGGTGCTTATTTCAGTGCTAACAGTAAAACACTTATGGGAGTTAATGCCCGGTATTACTTCATTCCCTTCGGCGGAAAAGGTCTCGAAAGTATGAAAGACAGACCACTTACTGATTTCGGTGGCATCTTCCTTTCGCTTAGTTTAGGAATTAGATTCTAAAGGTTTTCCAACCTTCCGAATGTTATTCGTTAAATTGAGATTCTTAACAACGCTTGCCAATGACAGGGTAAACTTATTCTATTACTCCCCAAAACTTTGTTTTTTTAAAAAATTTTAACTATTACTTTCCCAAATTCACAATTCCATTACAAGATTTTAATAAGTTAAGTTGAAGCACTATTTTCATATTAACACAAGTATCATT
>DAIOVK010000269.1:0-4967 GCA_036759045.1 Kapaibacterium sp. (SeqCode)
TAATTGAAATGCAAAGCGGTTGGAATACTATTTCAAGTTATATGATTCCACTATCTTTAAACTTAAATTCAGTTTTCAATGACATTCTTCCTTCAATTAACGTCATCAAAAACAATGAAGGGAAAATATTAATCCCTCAGTTTGGATTAAATCAAATTGGAGATTGGAGCTGGCAGGAGGGTTTAATGGTAAATACAAATCAAGTAACTAATTTAAATATTTCAGGAACTGAAATTGAACCACAAAATTATTCGCTATATTTAAGCCAAGGGTGGAATTTAATTCCATATTTACGCAATTCTGCTATGAGCATAGAAGCCGCACTCGCTCCAATAGTTCAAAATATTATCATTGTGAAAAATTCAAACGGAAAAATGTATAATCCGGCTTTTAGCATTAATACAATAGGAAATATGCAGCCCGGTGAAGGATATTTTATTTATCTATCAAATAATTGCGTTTTGACTTATCCGGGGTATTAGTTGTCGGCTGTCGGCTATCGGCTATCGGCAGTTATGGAATTACAAATAATGAATTACTAAAGAAACATAAATCAACCAACGGATTAGCTTTGGGTTGTTGATTAAGATATTGCATAGCAAAAGTCAGAATGACTGGTTCTTACTTTCATAAAGTTTCTTGGGCTTTACGAAAGTATGAGCTCCAGAGATTCTTTCTTGTTGGATGTGCAAAAATGACAAATAAGCTATAAAGAAAAGATGAGTTTCAGGTTTTTAAATAATAAAAAAAATGAATTATTATCCAGACTAATAATTATTTTCTAATTAACCAGAAAGCACCAGGCACCCAACTATCAGGTATTGGTTTAACTGGCATTTTATCAATTATTTCATCTTTATAATTTTTATATAAATAGTTTAAAGCAGCAATAATTTCATATTCTTTGTTTAATGACAAGAAAGCTTCTAAAATATACTGTTCGTTCCATAAAATATGCTTATTAAGTAAATAATCTGGATAATCAACTGGAGTATAAATATCATGGAAATGCACTACTACTCCTTTATTAAGAACAGGTAGGATTTCTAATATTTCAAACAATACATCTCCCTGAGGCCTGATTATATGAGATGAATCTATAAATACAACATCGTTTGCTTCTAATTCTTTAAAATAAGATAAATCCAAATCTTCAACTTTTTTTCTAATTAAATCAGTACCTATGCTATTAAGCCACTTATTTTCGTAAGGTTCAATACAAATGTGATTACACTCGTAACGAGAATCTTCATTTTTATTTTGTGTAACAGCATTTTTTATCATTAATGTTGAATAACCACCACCGATTTCAATAATTCTTTTAGGTTTAAAATATCGAATCATACAGTAAAGATACTCTGCATCAACATATTCATAAAATTTATTTTCGTAGTAAAATGAAAGGTCATCAGTTTTTTTTAAAGGAAACTTTAATAATTCTTCTTTATAATTGAACTTTTTTAAAATTTCTAATTGGTAATCAATATTCAAATTTAAACCCGGTAGATTTCTTTCTTTAGATAATGAATTTTTTAAATACTTAACCGGATTTATCAATGGGCTGTAATAATTATCCGGAACTGGCAAAACTCCCAGTTTCATAAATATCTTGTCGCTTATTGTTTTTGGCTCTGTTAACCTTAAAACTAATTTTAACCATAAAGTTGAAAAAAAAGTAATTGGTGAAAGAAGTACCAATATCGGATTAAACATTCTTTTTTTCATTTTATAAAAATAATATATACAAAAAAACAAGAAAAATAATTTTATAATTTATTATATTTAAAATATTTATGTTTAACGAATTTTTTTAATAATTATTGTAATTCGTTGTTTTTCAGAAAATATATTTTAATTTTAAAAAGTAATATATACCATTGAAACACAACAATCAATTAATAATTAACAATTATTTGGATTTCTCACTTACTAATTAATAACAACTTTACTTCTCATTTTGGTATTTGCTAGTATCCATTTTGGTAGTGCAACTGAGCTTGCTTACTTGAAATATTTGGGCAAGTCCCAAATTCATACTTGAATTAGCAAATATTGAATACCGACTGAACAATTTATAGATGGATTCTGACATACGTCAGAATGACGCTTTAGTTATGACATTTTCTATTAAATAAATGTCTTTCTTTATAGTGGGATTTGGAATGACATCGATAACAGACTCATCGTAACACTTAGTTTGCCATTTGAAAATTCCCCTGTAACAAAGAATAATTTCATATAATAAAAAAAATTCTATAGCTTGTTATTCGTCATTTTAATTTAGTTTAGCATTAAAATTGAAGAATAAAGAATAATAAATATATTTTAATAGATATTTAACACTGAAGATATGGAATACAAAGATTACTACAAAATACTCGGAGTAAGCAAAACTGCTACAAAAGACGAAATAAAGAAAGCTTACCGACAGCTTGCTTTAAAATATCATCCGGATACTAATCCAAATAACAAAGCAGCAGAAGATAAGTTCAAAGAAATCAATGAAGCTTATGAAGTGCTTGGGGATAGTGAAAATCGGAAGAAGTATGATAATCTTGGAAGCAGCTGGAACAGATACCGTCAAACTGGTGGGAATACCGAGGATTTCGACTGGTCTCAATGGGCCTCTCGCCGTCCTCAAGGACGGAAAAAATCGAGCGATACTTTTTCAAATATTGGTGATATATTCGGGCAGGGCGCTTCTGATTTTTTTGAAAATATCTTCGGCGGTTTTTCAAAGAAAACTGGCTTCCAGCAACCACCTAAAAGAGGTGAAGACATAGAAACTGAACTCGAAATTTCATTAGAAGAAGCATTCAATGGAGCACAAAAGCAGTTTAATGTCGAAAATCAAAAAATTGAACTTAATATTAAACCCGGTATAAATGACCGACAAGTTCTAAAAATTCCTGGTAAAGGCAAACAGGGAAAAACTGGTGGCACAAATGGAGATATTTTAATAAAAATAAAAATTACTCCACACAAGCGTGTTCAAAGAGAAGGAAACGACTTGCATCTTGAAGTTACTATAGATTTATACAAAGCGATTTTGGGTGGAAATTCAACGCTTAAAACTTTTGGAGATACAGTAAAATTAAATATACCTCCGGAATCACAACCCGGAAGCATTTTAAAAATAAAAGGGCAAGGAATGCCAATTTATGGCAATCCCACTCAAAGAGGTGATTTATTTATTAAATTGAGTATTAAACTACCTAAAAATTTAACACAAAAAGAAATAGAATTGTTTAAAGAATTAGAAACTTTGAGGAAATAAATAAAAAACTCCAGCCCCTCGTAGTTTTTTATTCGGCAGTTTTGTCATTGGTAACCACCAGATAAAGGAAGACCTTTATTTAAACAGAAATGACATAAGATTTAAAAGATTAGAAAGTTTAGATAAATTAGTTTTTTAAACTTTCGCAAAGTTAAGAAACTTTACGAAAGTATTTATTTCTTCATACTTTGCGAAAGTTTCTTAACTTTCATAAAGTTGTGGTTGTAAGAAAAAGATGTTATTGGTAAGAAAGCGAAGAATCTTACAAGTCATTGTTACCACTACATTTGAGATTCTTCACTTCGTATCGTAATGACACCTTTTCTTAGTAATGCTATCAACAAGTTGCTCGTATGACTTGGAAATATTTTAAAATTTACAAATCTTTCTCCATTCCCAAGTTGAAATTGGGAGGGAGAGTGTAAAAAAATTAAAAAATAAATTTGTTTTGTAAATAATTTTTTATTAAATTTTAAAATATATAATTAACAATAGAAAAGCTATGGAGTTAAAATTCCCTTCGTAAGGGGGCAAAAAAGCCCCACAAACCAAAGAACCAATGGTGTATTCCATTGCCATTTCAATTTTATATTCCCAAACAAACCGCAAAATGCGGATGATTTTAATTAATTTTTAACTAATTTATTTTAAAGGAGCTTAGAGATGAAAAAGCTTATTTTTCTTTTTGTTTTGATGTGGTTCTCTTTCAACGCTGCGAAAGGAGTTGACCCAAGCTGCCTGTTTAATGCTACGGCTAATTGCAATGTTGAAGTAGCAGCAATGTTTAGTATTAGAGCCAGTTCTGAATTAGAGACTTCCACTGAAATTTTTATTGATACTTGTGGTTTTAGAGATATTAATGGAAAACCTTTTCAACCAGATTCATTAAATGTTGGTAAAAATATATATGAACTTAATTTAAAACCGGAGAAACGAATCTACTCAAAAGAAGTTTTTATGTTTGAATTTCCTTATTTTCCATTTGATACTTCAAATTATAATATGGATACAGTAACATTTTTTACTATAAATGATATTAAACAAGAATTAAGTGAAATAAAAGATTCACTTCTATCAATTATTAATATTACTGGTGAAATTAAATTTTATCAGACTTTTTCAATATGGAAAAAATATTCAAATATAACACATAATTTAAAAAAATTTTATTTATCTTTCGAAAACTTAGTTAATACTTATGAAACAGAAGAAATAATTAATAATTTTAATATTGCTGGTTTTAAATGTGAATTTTTATCATATTTTCATTATTTTGCTTCAGTTTACGAAGGAAATGAAAATATTAAGCTATACCCAAATCCAGCAAGCGATGCTGTTTTTATGTATATAAAAGAACATTTTAATACACTTAAAATAACTAATGCAAATGGCGACGTAGTAAAAGAATTTACTTTGGAAGAAATTAGAAATTTCAATACAAATCAAAAAATTGCATTCAAAGTAAGTGAATTAAATACCGGAGTTTATTTTATTATAATAGATAATAAGTATGTAGAAAAATTGGTAATAGCGAGGTGAAAAAGCAACGTAGTTGCGATATCGTAATAGAAAATAATCAAAAAATACAAAATTAGCAACGAAGTTGCGATATCGTAATAGAAATAATACCACTCCTACGGAGTTCATTCGTTCAATGTTTTTGCTTTACTATTAAGATAACAATCCTAAC
>DAIOVK010000270.1:0-4959 GCA_036759045.1 Kapaibacterium sp. (SeqCode)
GATGAATATGAAAATCAAATTGCTCTTACTACTTCCAGCCAGTTTCATGGCACTAACTCAAATCTTGGAGAATATCCTCCTGATTATAGCGTTTTAAATGCTAAAACAGCGAAGGACAATTCTGAGCCAAGATTGGTTTATGACCCATCTCATCCTGATGCTAACGAAGAAGGATATGTTGAAATGCCTAATATTAATATTGTTACTGAAATGGTAGAAATGATTAGTGCTCAACGCTCTTTCGAAGCAAATTCCGGAGTCGTTGAAGCTGCTAAAAACGTTGCTCGTTACTCTTTGGAAATATAATTTTTTTAATTAAAATAAGAATATTTATGAAAGTTTCTCCTATAAATGCTTATAAAAATACTTATATACAAGGAACTAATTATACTGAAAATATAAATTCTAATATTAATCTTGAAAAATTAAGTTCCGAAAATGATAAGAAAGATAATTTAACTCTTAGTTATAACAATGATTTAATAACTAAGAAGGAAAGGCAGTTTTTTATTAAAATGTTTCCTGAAAGTTCTGAACAAATTGAAAATCATATTCTTTTTAATAGAAATGGTAAAACTCAAAATTATAATTTGACAAAGGGCTCACTTTTAGACAGCAGAGTGTAAGATAATGATTAATGATTAATGATTAATGTTTTTTAGGAAGAACAAAATTGAAAGGAATTCAATATGATAAATGAAATAGGACCAAATAAACAATATCTACCATTGCAGTTTCAGCAAAACATTGGGACTGACATAAAATCCCCAAAAGAAGAAACATTTTCAGATTCTCTCAAAGAGTTAATTCAAGATGTTAATTCTCTTCAAAAAGATTCAACAAATTTAACAGAAAAAATGATAAAAGGTGAGCCGGTAGATTTGCATGATGTTATGATAGCATCTGAAAAAGCAAAGACTGGTTTCCAATTACTTCTTGAAATCAGAAACAAATTCTTAGATATGTATCAGGAAGTTAGCAGAATGCAAGTATAAAAAGTAAGGAATTAAACAGGATATGGCGAAATTGGAATTAATAGGGCAGGGAAAACAATTTTTAAGTAAATTGACTAATT
Organism: Kapaibacterium sp. (SeqCode); assembly: GCA_036759045.1. Lineage (GTDB taxonomy): Bacteria > Bacteroidota > Ignavibacteria > Kapaibacteriales > UBA2268 > JAAYJM01. The sequence goes on from DAIOVK010000270.1 coordinate 1,076, forward strand.
TTCAAAAAATATTATTATTCGGTTCCTTTGTAATAGTGCTAACCGGAATACTTTTATTTGTAGTATTTTCATCTCAAAACAAAGAAATGGCTGTTCTGTTTACCGGCTTAAATGAAGGTGAAGCAGCAAAAATTGTTGAAAGTTTAAAAGAAAAAGCAATTGAATATGAATTAAAAGATAATGGCACTACAATACTAGTAGATAAAAAAACAATTTATGATACACGGCTCTCACTTGCAAGCGAAGGTTTGCCGGAATCAGGAACAATTGGCTACGAACTTTTTGACAAAACAAATCTTGGAATGAGCGAATTCGTTCAGAAATTAAACTATCGTCGTGCATTAGAAGGAGAATTAGCTCGAACTATAACGTCACTTGATGAAGTAAAAAATGCCCGTGTTCATATTGTAATTCCAGAAAAATCTCTGTTTGAAAAAGATCAAAAGCCAACAACTGCTTCAGTTACTTTGCATTTAAAAAATGGCAGAAGTTTAAGTAAAATTAACGTAGAAGGTATTCAAAATCTAATCGCAAATAGCGTTGAAGGAATGCAGTCATCATCAGTTAGTATTATTGACCAAAAAGGTAAAGTTCTTTCAGACCCACCAGCCGATATGTCTTCAATTTCAGGATTAACTTCTACCCAACACGAACAGCAGATGAATGTGGAACAATACGTAGCAAATAAAGTACAAAGCTTGCTTGATGGTGTCTATGGTGCTGGTAATACTGAAGTTCGTGTGAATGCGGAATTGGATTTTACTCAAATAGAAAAAACAATTACCGAATTTGACCCGGAACGCCAAGCCGTTTTAAGTGAACAATCAATTAACGAAGTTAGCCGTTCTACTGATTCACTTAGCTATCCTGCTGTCAATATGGCTCGTGACCAAAGTAATCAGATTTCTAACTACGAAGTCTCAAAAACTGTTGAAAGGATTGTTGAAGAAGTTGGAAACGTTAAACGTTTAACTGTTGCAGTACTGGTTAATAGTTCGCAAAAAATTGTGGAAAAAGACGGAAAAAAAGTGTTGGAAAATGTGCCAAGGACAGAAGAAGAAATCAATAAATTAACAGAAATAGTAAAAAATGCAGTCGGTTTTAATCCAATGCGGGACGACCAAATCACAGTTGATTATATTCCTTTCGAGACACCTCTTTATGAAGAGGACTTGAAAATGTATGAAGTGATTCCCTGGTGGAAAGAACCAGAGAATATTAAATTATTTGTTCTAATTCTGGCAATTCTCTTTACAATTATATTAATGATAAAAATTCTTTCTTCAAAACAAATAAAAAATAAGTTAAGATTAGCATTGGCATTGCCTGAAGAAATAAAAATTGATGAAGAAGAAATAAAGGAAGAAGAAAAAGAAGAAATAGAAGAAATAGAGTTCGATGATGAGGAATTGATGCTACTTCCGACTGATTTACCCGACCATCTTTTGCTTGAAGGTGAAAAGCCCTCAATTGAAATAAGTAATTTCGGTGATGATGACGAGGAATTATTAGATAGAGATGCATTGGCTAAAAAAGCAAGAGCTAAATTAGATGAACGTGAGAATGTTGAAATTACTGAAGAAACACTAATGAAATTGGAAATTAAAGATAAAGTTGCAGATTATGTTACTGACCAAACTCAGGAAGCAATTAGATTAATTAGAATACTTATGGGACAGGATTTCGAAGAAAAGAATTTCAAATTTTAATATAATATAATATCAAATGTTTTCGTTATATTGATGAATGACTTAAAAGCGCGACAGGATTTAAGATGAAAGTATCAAAAGCAGAACAACTTACAGGCAAACAAAAAGCAGCAGTTTTACTGATGTCCTTAGATGTAGAAATTGCTGCAAAAGTATTTCAAGAGTTAGATATGAAAGAAGTAGAGAATATCGCTGTTGAAATTACTAACCTAAAAGACCTTCCACAGTTAGTTGTTGAAGATGTGATAGATGAGTTCTATCAATTAATGACCGCTCAAAACTATATGGTTGAAGGTGGTTTGGATTATGCTCAGGTTCTGCTTGAAAGAAGCTATGGACCTGAAAAAGCAAGAGAAATTATCGAAAAAATCCGTGTCCTAACAACCGTTAGAGGTTTTAATATTTTAAAGAAATCTGACCCTCAACAATTAGCGAGTTTCTTATCTAAAGAGCATCCACAAACTATTGCATTAATTTTATCCCATCTGCCTTCTGACCAATCTGCTGAAGTACTTGCAGAATTTAATGAACAATTGCGTTCTGAAACCGTTATGAGAATTGCAAAACTTGGTAAAGTTTCGCCTGCTTTAGTTTCTCAGGTAGAGCACGTTGTTGACCAGATTGCAGAACAAACCCTTTCCCAAAATCTTGCTGCTGCCGGCGGTGCACAATTAGTTGCAAATATTCTTAACAAAAGCAATAATGCATCGGCAAAAGCTATGATTGAAAGCATCGAAGAAAAAGACTTCAACCTTGCTGTTGAAATTAAACGACTTATGTTCCTATTCGAAGATATTATTCTTATTGATGACAAAGGAGTCCAACGTGTTCTTCGTGAAGTTGATAAAAGGGATTTAGCACTTGCTCTTAAAGTTACAGACGAAAAAGTTAAGCAGAAAATATTTAAGAATATGTCTGAAAGAGCTGCTGCTGTTGTTAAAGAAGAATTGGAATTTATGGGCCCTGTTAAACTTAAAGAAGTTGAATCTTCTCAAATGAGAATCGTTGATGTAATTAAACGGCTTGAAGAACAGGAGGAAATTGTTATTGGTGGACAAGGTAAAGAAGATATTTTCGTTTAATATTTATAAGGAAGTTATACTATGCCACATTATAAAGTTAGATTAGATAAACTTCCTAAACGTTTCTATGTTTTAAGACCAGATGACGACAATTGGGAGAAAAAAAGTGAAGAAGGGAATGATACTGATTCATCTAAAGATGTTGCTGCTGATGATTTGACAAAGAAAAAACCGAAACCAGTTCCAACCTTTTATGATGAGTTTACTATTTCTAATATAAAAAAGCCCATTTCTATTTCATTAAAAAATGTTAGGACAGAAGAAGAACTACCTATTAATGAAATTCAAAATGAAATTCAAGATGCTTATAATAAGGGCTTTACTGATGGGCAGGAAGTATCTAAAACTAATTTGGAAGCTGATATTCAAAAATATACTAACTGGATTAAAAATATTGACGCTATCTCTTCTGAACTAAAAAATATTTTTGATAGTGAATTGAATAAATTTAAGGAATCAGTTGTTTCAGTTGCAGTTATTATTGCTGAAAACATCTTAAATACTGAAATTGATGAAAATAAAAATTTATTTACAAAAAATATTGAGGAAATTTTTAAAAATTTAAAAGACGAAGAGATTTTTAAAATTAAATTACATCCTGATAATGTCAATATATTGACAGATGTAAAAAGTTCATTGATTAGTAAACAAAATGGAAGTAAAGATATTGATGTAGTTCCAGATAGTTCTGTCGATAAATTTGGTTGTATATTGGAAACTTCTGCCGGTGTGATTGATACAAGAATAAAGACACAGCTGGAAATAATTGCAAAAAGATTAGAACAGGAAGTATTAGAAAGTGTAGATTGATATGCTAAATCCAGATTTTTTTTTAAAAAAAGCAAAAGAATCACTCAGTAATTTAAATAAATTTCAACTGAGCGGAAAAACAACAAAGGTGGTAGGACTTGTAGTTGAAAGCGAAGGTCCTAAAGCGCCAATAGGAGAGATTTGCTTTTTAAGAAATAAAGATGGTCAAAACATTAGCAAAGTAGAAATAGTTGGTTTTAAAAACAACACTATTCAATCTATGATTTTGGGTGATTTAACTGAAGTTCTTCCGGGTATGGAGTTAGTTTCAACTGGGGAACAA
>DAIOVK010000271.1:0-4959 GCA_036759045.1 Kapaibacterium sp. (SeqCode)
AGAATCGAAAGATTTAGTGGTTGCTCCTAACTTCAAAACTGCAGAGTATTTTTTTCCTAAATTTTGAAAATTATTGATTTCCTTAGTCGATTTTCCCAATGCAAGAATGAGCAAACCTGTTGCTAAGGGGTCGAGAGTACCGCAATGCCCTATTTTCTTTATATGGGTAATACCTCTCATTTTTGCAACCACATCAAACGAAGTCCAATCTTTATCTTTATCAATTAATGCAAATCCACCAGAAGCAACTGCGTTTTCAAGCCACTCTGAAAAATTGATAATTGTATTTTTTGCTAAGAAATTTTCTTCGTTTATCATTGCTGCTCGCTTTTAATCGAATCAATTAATTTTTGGATATGCTCCATTTCGTTCAAGGTATCGTCAAGGAAGAAACGAAGCTCCGGAACCCTTCTTAACCGTAATTTCGCAGCAATATGATAGCGTATTTGCTTATTATTTTCTTCTAATACTTCGATAAATTTTGGTGGAGAGATTTTGCCACCATAGACGCTTAAATATACTTTAGCAATTTGCAAATCCTTTGAAAGGCGAACTGCTGTTATTGTTGCAAGCCCGGCAGAATGCTCTGACGCTAAATCGCTAATTGGACTTACAAGAAATTTTTTTACTTCACTTGCTACTTTTTCTGCTCTTATTGACATCTTCTTTTAATTATTAATTATTAATTATTAATTGTTAATTGTTAATTGTTAATTGATATAGTATATAGTTATTTATATGACATTGGATATTTGTTGTTTTTTATTATTTAAACATTCTATGATATTATTATTTGTTTTTCTTTATTCGATATTCCTTATAATTCAATAAATTACTAATAATTAATAATTAATAATTAACAATTAATAATTAACAATTAATAATTAACAATTAATAATTAATAATTAACAATTAGCTAATCAGCAACTCAACGTTTTCGTATTTTCTTCCGTTGACTGCTTTTTTGAATGTAGTATTGGTTACACCGCCGGGTAAATGAACGTTTTTTCCCTGTAATAATCGTTCGATTGTTAAGATTTGAATTTTATCTATTTTATATCCCATGAAATGACCCTGCTGCTTTGCTTTTTGAAGCATACCTTCAGTTAAAAATTCTTCAAAGCATACAAAAACAGCTAAATCAGCATTTTTTCTTGCTGCTGCTTCTATTAGATAAGCAATATCACTGATTTTTACATTTCCGCTTTTAACCTCAATAATTCCAATACCTTTTTCCTTATCATTTTTATTGAAAGTGAAGTAACCATCGAAACCGCTATCAGCAGTCTTCTTTTCGTTAGAAACGCCACCAATAAGAACTTCGATAACCCAATCCTGAAACTTGAATCTACCTTTCTTAGTTGATTGGGCAAGTTGGTATGCTGAAGCAATATCTTTTGGATAGCCGTTAATCTCAATTTCGCTAAGTAGTACTTTCTTTCTGTTATCGTCAAGCGGGTTAGTCAGTCTATCCAAAATCAGTTTAATAGCAAGATGTGAAATATCCACACCGAGCCAGTTTCGATTAAGCTTTTCGGCAACAGCAATAGTCGTTCCGCAACCGCAGAAGAAATCAGCTACGACATCACCTTCATTAGTACTCGCTTTAATAATTCGTTCAAGAAGGGATTCTGGCTTTTGAGTTTGATAGTGCATTCTTTCTTTTGCCATTGAATTTAATGTCCTTAAACTATCATCTCTTGTAAAAGTAAAAACATCATCAAACGGTTGCCCTTCGTCAAAATAACATTTCTTTCCACTATCTCCTCTAATAAAATAATTTCTTCCATCTTCATCAATTTTATTATATCTTTTTGGATTAAGAGCAGGGAGCTTTTGAGTATTATATAGGTAAATTGATGTTTTTGAATATCTAAAAATAGTATCGTGCTTTCTTTTAAAATCTTTACGGGGGGCATTACCTATATCATAATGCCACACTATTTCATTCCTGAAATTCTTTTTCCCAAAAAGATAATCACATACTATTTTCAAGTAATGACTCATTGTCGTGTCGCAATGCAAATAGAAACTACCTGTTTCTTTAAGCAATAATTTTATATAGAAAATTCTATGTGCCATAGTAGTTAAATAAGCTGCTGCACTATGGTCTGTACTTTCAACGAGTTTTAAAAAATTGTATAAATCCAATTGTTTATGCTCTAAAAGTTCGTTCATAGAGTCAATATATTTAACATTGCTCCAGGTATCTGAAAATGCTTCTTTCTGCGCCTTAGTATCGCTCATATCTATGTCTTCAAAAAGAACATTATAATTTCTTTTTGAGTTAAAAGGTGGGTCTATATAAATCAAATCAATAAAACCCTCCGGATGCTTTAAAGAAAGTTCCTTTAAAACATCAAGGCAATCACCGAAGTATAGTTGTTTCATAATTTAGCTTGTTAGCTGTTAGCAATCGGCTTTCAGCTTTTTATATTTTTTAATAATCTTTTTTATATCTTTCGGAAATTAAGAAACTTTACGAAAGTTTAAGGGTCAGATGTCCATAATTGACAAGACATAATTTTGTTAAAAAAGAAGTATGTGAAAGTAGAATTGATACAAAAATCGAATGTGTACTGGTGAATAGTAACCCTATCAAAACCTGTTTTAAAGTGCTATTGATAAAAATATTGGTAGTTACATATTGGTGAACTACGCTTGGCAACATTCCTAAACCTAAAAAGCACTTTACATTGATTCTACTTTCAAATTATACTACAAATATATGTAAAAATAATGAAAAAGTTAGAAGAAAACAAGAACAATTTTCAAGTAGTAAATCCACATTCTGGAGGTATTGATGTAGGTTTAATTAAGCACTATGCAGCCATAGTAAAAGAAGAACAGAAATCAGGAGTAAAATGCTTTAGCACATTTATATCAGATTTGGAAAGTCATAAGATAAACAAGTTTATAGTATGACTTTTATTGATTTACCTTTGTCTCTTTCCCAAGTTGAACTTGGTAAGGAGTACCTGTATTTTTTTTTCATGCTTTCAACTTGTTGATAGTATGACTTTTGCTTCTTATTTCGTTCATTTCACAAAAAGTAAACGTCTTCGTTTATATTCGCCTCCTAATGACACTCAAAAGATTTTCAAATTATAGTGGTCAAGCACAAACAAATTCTTATATCAATTACTTTACTACCAAAAACTTTTTCATAACCTTATCAATCTTCAAAAAATATACTCCTGTAGATAAATCAGATATATCTATTCTTTGATGAGAAGAAGATTGGATTGGCTGATTTACTGATACTTTATTACTCAAGCAGTCGTAAACGAAAATCTCTTCAAAAGGAGTACTACTTTTGAAAAAAATCTCAAGAAAGTCATTTGCCGGATTTGGATACATTTTAAAATCATCATCTTTTTGAAAAAAGACTGAGGATGCTGCTTTATATTCAATTGCACCAATATCAAGAGTATCATCAACGAAACGCTCTTTGAAAAAATTATAGTAACTATATTCATATTTTGGTTTAAGGGAATGACCAAGAACATTTTGGTTTAAATTTATTCCAGCGTTTATGGCGGGGCTGTTTTCTTTCAAATTATATTCCATTATTGAATTCAATGCAAAACCGGCTTCATCTATATTGTCATTAACTAAATTATTACTTGAGTCTAAAAAACTAAAATTCCCTGTAATGAAACCACCTGTTTTTGCACCAACACAAATATTATTCTTTAAAAACAATGTATCAATATCGCTCACATCAATAAAAATACCCCTATCTTTATAATTTACAATAGTATTACTGCAAATATAAAGATTATGAGGACTGGGATTTGACAAACCTTCAAGTCCAAATCCTATTATATTAGAGTTTGCAGAGTTTTGCCCCTGCTCAATTATATTGCCGAGAATTACAGCACATCCTCCGTTCGGTAAATCAATATTTCTGCTATCAGAAGTATTCCGGTTTGAAATTAGATTATATTCAATGAAATTATATTTAGCTCTGCTTTTCAACTCATGTCCTTCAGCAACAGCATCATAAGTTTTATTGAAACGAAAAACTAATGTATCAATAAAATTAATATAGATGTTATGTTGATAACCCGGATTGGAAGTACTACCATTTCCAATAAACTCACAAATTTCGATTAAAATTGTGCAGCCATCAATTGTCCCGCCTTGCAAAATTCCCATTTCATTATTGCGAAAAGTGCAATTTCTAACAATCAAATTCGCTCCTTCTTGTCTAATTCCAGCTCCGTTATGGTCTGGCACAACTGCATCGCGAAATTCTATGTTTTCAACTATCGTATTCTTTCCTTGAATTACAAAAATTCCCTTGCCATTGTTATAATTTGTAGCAAGTTTATTTCCTGCAATAAGAATTGGCGTTCCATTTGTTCCGCAAATATAAAGATCGTTTTTTGTCCAGGTAACCTGAATATCGTCTTCATATCTGCTGCTTACAATGAAAACTGTATCATTGTCTTCAACCAAAGGAGCTACTTCGCTACAAAATTTAAACTCTCCATAACTGCTAACAGTCCATACTTTTGATTTTGAAACAGAACTGAAGAAAAGAAAAGTAACAATAAATATTAAGAAGAATTTTTTCATACTTCATCCTTTTTGTTAATTTCAAACTGCTTAAACATAAATAATTACTGATTTTACGAAATATCAATAGAGTTATGACTCTTAAACAGAATATGATATTTTATTAATTTATTTTTATTTAAAATACAAAAAATTTGATTTTTATTATTAAATCATTAGCAATCACAAGAAAATAAATCATTTATGTAAATAGAGATGATAATAATAAGAAAAGCACAGTTTTAAAGAAAGTTTCCTTTCAAATTTCAACTAGTGTAATAATTCGTTAAAAGACTTACTATCTTATGTCATTCCGAAACGAAGTGAGGAATCTCACAAGTCAATGATAACACAAGATTTGAGATTTCTCGCTACGCTTCGAAATGACAAGAAATT
>DAIOVK010000272.1:0-4936 GCA_036759045.1 Kapaibacterium sp. (SeqCode)
GAGGAAAAGAATAGATATTCCATATCTGGAAGATTCGGAATATCTTTCGATATAGCAAGGGGTTGCAACACTTGTTAAGAATAATCAACCATCGGTTTTATCATATAGTTGATATGACCCTTGAAATATTTGAAATATAAACAGTTTTACGTTATTAATGCTAATGTGCTTTATTAGGATAACAGCGAAAATCTTTTGCTGTTAAGTATTACCGCAAAAAAAATTGATTTTATTTAAACAATTTAAAAAAAAATTATTATATTTAAATAATTTATAAATAAAAAAGAATAAATGAACAATACAGAACAAGAAATACGAAAATATTTAGAAGAAGTACGACCACATTTACAAAAAGATAGTGGTGATGTAGAGTTTGTTAGGTTTGATGAAAATATTGGCTTTGCTTATGTTAGATTTTTAGGGAATTGTCAGGTGTGTCCTTTAAAAATGATGACTCTGCAAGCTGGTATTGAACGCTATATTAAACATTTTTTAAAAGATGTGAAAAGAGTAATGTCAATTAATTAATTTTATTTGGTTAATTCAAAAAATTTAGTTAATTTTGTTATTCTATAAAGGGCGAGTAGCTCAGTTGGTATAGAGCGCCTGCCTTACAAGCAGGAGGTCGGGAGTTCAATTCTCTTCTCGCCCACGGTTACAGAAGTAAGAAATTAGAAATTAGAAGACAGAAATAAGGAAGAATTAAGAAGAAAAAATCTGGAAGATACTTTTTTGACAATAAAGTGAAGCAAACGAAAAAACAGCATTAAGAAAGAAAAGAAGAAAAAATTGATTATAGGAATCTACTATCAATTTTATTTTTTATTCTTCAAACTACTTCTAAAATATAAACTGTTTCTGCTTTCTTATTTCTGTTTTCTGAAAACGCAGGAGTGGCGGAATTGGCAGACGCGCTGGACTCAAAATCCAGTGGGCATTAACACCCGTGTGGGTTCGACTCCCACCTTCTGTACGAATATTAAATTAATACTTACAAATCAGTATCAATAAATGTAATTTCTGAACCCAATTACTTATAATATATTATTTTTGCTTATTCCAAAATAAAAGTATATAATTTTAAATGAGTTTAAACAATTCGACTTTAATTTATCGCATTTTTTTGTTGATTCAAACTAACGACTAATAAAGGAATTAATACTATTTGTGAAATTATTATTTAAGAAACAATTTTTATATATTGGGTCTTTAAGTCTGAATTAGTCAAATTCCATATTTAGAAAATATTAATAAAATTTTTTTTGTTAAAATTAAAATCTTTTGTAAATTCAATTCTATAAGTATTAAAAAGTAAAAAGGAATAAAATGGAATTTTCACCTGAAGAACTTAAAAAAATTGAAGAAATAAAATCGCATTATCCTGAAACGAAAGCTGCTCTTATGCCAGTGCTTTGGCTTGCTCAAAAGAAATTTGGCTGGCTTTCCAACGAAGTGCTTGAATATGTTGCCAATTTGATAAATCTTTCCGAATCACACGTGAAAGGAGTAGCAAGTTTTTACACAATGTATTTCAAAAAGCCGATGGGAAAATATCACGTTCAGGTATGTACCAACGTTTCCTGTATGCTAAACGAAGGTGAAATGATTTTCGAGCATATTTCAAAAAAATTTGGTATAAAGAATATGGAACGCACGCCAGACGGATTGTTTTCTCTTGAAGAAGTTGAGTGTATGGGAGCTTGCGGCGGTGCCCCAATGATTGCAATTAACGAAGATTTTCACGAAAATGTTAATATCGCAAAAGTTGAAGAGATTTTAAATGGTTTAAAGTGAAATGGTTAAAAATTAAAAGAAATCTAAATTATGGTTTTTGTTATACGAATTTGAAAGTATGACTAATTTCTGAACAGATGATAAATTAACTAATAAAATCTAATTATTAAATATTCTTTATAATTATTTTAAAGAAATATATAATAGGTAATTCTATGAAAATAAAAGTTATTATACATAATTCCGAAGAAGGTGGCTATTGGGCTGAAGTCCCTTCAATTCTTGGCTGTGCAACGCAAGGAGAAACTTTTGAATAGCATTTTAAATCTTTATAAAGCAATTGAAGGTTGCCTTTCTGTTGATATTAATCAATATGTTTTTTCTGATGAGTCAAAAGTAATGGAATTAGCTGTATGAAATCTATTAGTGGTAAATATCTAGCTAAATTATTAGAAAGAAATGGGTGGGTGTTATCAAGAATATACGATAGCCATCATATTTACACTAAAAAAGATAGAGTTGAAAGGATTTCAATTCCAATTCATGGTAATAAAGAATTGAAAATTGGTTTATTAAAGTATATTTTAAAAATTTCTGAAATAAGAATTGATGATTAAAGTAACTATTTTTCATTAGTGTAATAATTCTTAGAAAAACTAATAATAATTTATTGTCATTTTGAAACGAAGTGGGGAATCTCAAGCTCTGTGTTAGCAATGACTTGTGAGATTCCTCAATGTGCTAGGAAAGACAGAATATATTAAACTTATTGTTATCGGTTTAGTATAAGTATGGATTTTGTGATTGATTTTTTCAAAAAAAAAGCAGAAAATAAAAATAATTTTCTGCTTTCTTTCCATTTGTCTTCTGTCGTTAGTTCTTCTTTCTGTTTTTCTGACTTCTGACTTTTGTAAAAGGGCGAGCAACGGGATTCGAACCCGTGACAGCCAGAGCCACAATCTGGTACTCTACCAACTGAGCTATGCCCGCCATAATTTACAAAAATACGAATTTTTTTGTATTTTAACAAGAATTTTTTTTATGAGGTGATATGTAATATTAAGTAATTATACTGAATTGCAAATCAAAAAAGCAAATATATAATGTCATTCTTACCCCCTGATAAAGTAAGTGCTTTATATAAATGGAGAAGATATCACAATAAGCGTTATTCTGACAGATGTCTGAATCTATCTTAATATTTTCAACATTATTCAGTTTTAGCTATTTCAATGAAGCATTTGGGCTTGCCCAAATGTAACGAGTGAGCAAGCTCACATGCTTTTCCAAGATGGGTTCTGGTGTACGCCAGAATGACAAAATGAAATGTTATTTGTAAACGCAGCGAGAAATCTCAAATTTTGTATAACAATGATTGAAGAGATTCTTCGCTGCGCTCATGATGGTAATTTTTTAAAACTGTTTAAAATTATATGTTTTAAAAACAAATAATCATATAAAATTATTTCCTTAATCTTTCAATCTCATCAAAACCTTTAATACCTAATGATCTAGAGAGTTTTAAAAGTTTTTTTGCTTCAATATCGCCCAAAATATATATTAAAGTAGCACCATCATTTTCTAGAGCAATCATAAGAAACTCAGATATATTTTTGGGGTTCTTTGTACTTTTTTTTGTGAGGAACTGGACGTGATTTCCATCTTCTTTCACTTCCATTAGCTTAGTATATTCTGAAATATTGACATTCTTTTCAATATCTTTTTTAAACTCATTTAGAGTTTTTGTATCAGCATTTCCTTTTGATTCTTTGTTTCCAATAGTTAAGACCTTAACACTTTTAATGCTTTCCATCAGTTCATTAAATTCCTTGCTATCGTTCATATTTCCAGTTAGCAAAGAAAACATATCTGGAGTTACATCGACTAAAGTAGCGCCTTGAGTGTTATTATACTTCTGAAATAATTTCTCAATCGCAGGATTTTGTGATAATGAAATAATTGGAAAGAATAATAGTAATCCGATAATTAGATACTTTTTCATTTTAAATTCCTTTAATAATTTTTAAAAACTTTTGATTTATATTCATAAAACATTTCAAATTTTATTACTTCTTCAGATGCAGAATTTAGTTTTTCAATCTCTTGAATTGGACTTAGTCCTTTATTAATGTAATAATTCATTAATGAAAATGCCTGCTGAGTAGTATTTAGCTTGTCATCTCTAAAATATGTTTGATTTAATTCATCGCTTGAGTTTATGCTGTTTGATTTATTGAAATAATAAAAAACTCCTATAAAAATAATAAAAGTAGCAGCTATACCCGAAATAGCATAATTTAGTAATCGACTAATCTTCTTTTTTTTCAGTTCATTTTCATTAATTTTTTCAATCAAAACTTCATCAAAATCTATTGGTGCTTTTATTTGATTTTCATTTTCATAATATTCAAACAAATCTTTGAGATATGAATACTCATTTGTTGTATCATACTTAAAAAGAAATTCCTTTAAAAAAAATTCTTCTTCTTTTGTAGTATTACCATCTAAAAAATTATTTATTATTTGATTAATATCTTTCATAATTATACTCCTTTACTAGTATTTCTTTAACTCTTTTTCTTGCTCTTGAAAGAGCAACCCGAACATTTAAGTTCTGCATATCTAATTGCTTAGAAGTTTCATCAATAGAAAATCCTTCAATATCGCATAGTTGAATTACCATCTTTTGTTGTAGTGGCAAACTTTCAATGATTTTTTTTACCTTTTCTACTGAATCGTATTGTTCCGTGATTTTATCTATAAGATTATTGTCAATAAGATTTTCAAATTCATATTCTTTTATAAACTTTTTTGAACTTCTTAACTTATCTATACATAAGTTCTTTGTTGTTAGCATAGCAAATGCTTCTATATTTGAGTGGTTTTCTAATTTATCCCTTTTGTTCCATAGCCGAAGAAAAACTTCCTGTAAGGTATCTTTTGCTTCTTCATTGTCGTTTAAAATTCTTAAAGCAAAACGGTAACACTTATCTTTGTGTGTTAATACCTTAATTTTAAATTCTTCAACGTTCATATATTTTTCCTCTATTCTGAAAATGAAACGTTTAAAAAAATGAAACGTTACATTTTAGCATTTTTATTTATACCAAACCAATAAGAATTGTAATAATTCGTTAAAAGATTTACTATTTTGTGTCATTTCCATTTAAATAAAGGTCTTCTTTTATAAGGGGGTTGCCAA
>DAIOVK010000273.1:0-4849 GCA_036759045.1 Kapaibacterium sp. (SeqCode)
AAAAGATTTTATAAACTCATCTAAATCGCCATCCATAACAGAATTAATATCTGTTCGTTTAGTTTCAGTTCTATGGTCATTAACCAAAGTATATGGCTGAAAGATATAAGAGCGTATTTGACTACCCCATTCAATTTTCATTTTAGAACCTTCAACGACTGCACGCGCTGCTTCTTCTTCTTCCATTTTCTTTTGATATAGTCTTGATTTGAGCATCTTCATTGCTCTTTCTCTATTTTGAAATTGTGAACGCTCCTGCTGGCAGGCAACAACAATCCCGGAAGGAATATGACGAAGTCGAACAGCAGTTTCAACCTTATTAACATTCTGCCCACCTTTTCCACCTGAACGAAAAGTATCCATTTCCACGTCAGCCGGATTTATTTCAATTTCGACATCATCATCAACAATTGGATAAACATAAACAGATGCAAAAGACGTGTGTCTGCGGGCATTGGAATCGAAAGGCGAAATGCGGACGAGGCGATGAACTCCGCTTTCTGCTTTTAAATAGCCATAAGCAAATTTTCCGGATATTTCTATAGTAGCAGATTTTATCCCAGCTCCGTCTCCTTCAAGTTCGTCAACTAAAGCTACTTTATATTTTTTGCGTTCAGCCCAGCGTGAATACATACGCAATAGCATTTCAGCCCAATCCTGAGCTTCAGTCCCACCGGCACCAGAATGAATAGTAAGCAATGCATCACGATGGTCATCAACGCCGGAAAGCATATTTCGTATTTCCAATTCCTGAATTTTACACAAAGCTATGTTTATTTCTTCGTTTAATTCATTTTCGGCAGAAGTATCTTCTTCATCTTCAATTAAAGAATGGTACGTTTCGGCATCCTGAACAGAATTAAAAGCATCTTCCCAAACATCAACCCACTCTTTTAAACCAGAAATCTGCTGCATTACTTTTTGTGCTGCTACATTATCATTCCAAAAATCTGATTCTTCTGTAATTTTTCTTAATTCATCTATTTTTAATTTCTTTTCATCTATTTCAAAGAAACCTCCGTAAGTTCTCTGCTCTTTGTTTTAAGTCTTCGATTTTTTCTTTTTCTATTTGTAACATATTCAATTTTTCAATATTAATAATATTCAAAATTATAAAAAAATATGCCGACATTTTATATAATTCGTAATATGAAAAAAAAATAATCTTTTAGTAATTCCTAACTCACCTTATGCAATTCCTTTAAATACCAAACCGACAACAAATAGTGCAAAAAATATTTGTCATTCCGAACCCCCAGATAAAGCAAATGCTTCATTTAAATGGAGATGACATCACTTAATACTGTCATTCTGACGGATATCAGAATCCATCTTAAAAATAGTTTTTATAGCTTATTAGTCATTAGTCATTAGTATTTTTACTAACAACTAATGACCAATGACTAATGACTAAAATATTCCTTTGTAATTAGGGAAAACCAAGATGGATTCCGACATCCGCCAGCATTACAAGTAACGATTTCATTAGTAAACGAAGTGAGGAATCTCAAATGTTTTGTTAGCAATTACTTGTGAGATTCATCTCTGGGCTCTGAATGAACCACTTTGGCTTTTTAGCACATAACTATATGTATTATATATAATTATAATGATTAATATGAAAGTGGAAGTCATCGGACGACTGCCAGTCATCCGATGACTAAAAAGTTCATTTCTCCAAATGTAAACGTCTTTGTTTATTTTCGCCTCGAAATCTCAGGCAGAATCAATTATTAGCCACCCATATTATAATTCTCTATGGATTGTTTATTTAATAATTTAAAAAAAAAATAAAAACTAAAAAATTCGTTGAATAACTAATATTTTAGTTGTTTATTGTTTTTTTTTGTATTATATTGCAATTAGTAGAAAAATATATGAGGAAAATAATGAAAAAATTAACAAAAGCAGAAGAAGAAATAATGCAAATCGTATGGGAGTTAAAGCAAGGTTTTGTTAATGATATTATGGACAAACTACCACTACCTAAGCCGGCATACAACACAGTTTCCACTATAGTCAGAATCCTTGAAAAAAAAGGTTTTGTTTCACATAATGCGTTCGGTAACACTCACCAGTATTTTCCAATTGTAACCAAAGAAGATTATTCTGCGTCTTTATTAAAAGGAATAATTCAAAATTATTTTGGAAATTCTTATAAGCAAATGGTTAGTTTCTTTTCAAAAGATACTGAAATTAGCTTGAAAGAATTAGAAGAAATCAAAGAATTAATGGAAAATCAAATCAATAAATTGAAAGAAAAATAAATGGAAACAATAATGCTTTATTTAGCAAAATCTGTATTAATAAGCGGAATAGTATTCTGCTTATACAGTATTTTCTTGAAAAAAGAGCCATTCCATCAATCCAATCGCATTTTCTTGCTTTCCGGAGCAATTTTAGCAATAATTCTGCCAGCAATTGATTTCAATTCTGAAAAAATAGCCCCTTTTTCAGAAGAAGTAAAAGTAATGATTTCTGAAGTTACTGCTAATCAATCTGAAGTAAACTCAGTATCTTTTGAGTTTTCATTTATTAACATAATAATCATAGCTTATTTCATTATTTCTTTATTACTAATATGCAAATTGGCAATACAATTTATTTTACTAAAAAATATTTATAAAAAAAGCAGAGTAGAAACGATTGGAAAAATAAAAGTGGTAGAGACTTTCATGGAATATCCCCCATTTTCATTTTTCAATTTTATTTTTATTTGTTCCAAGGGCTTAGATAACGATGAAAGAGAAAGAATTCTTCACCACGAAAAAATTCACATTAAGCAGTTTCATTCTATAGATTTGCTATTTTTCGATATTTTACTAATTGTATTTTGGTTTAATCCTTTCTTTTGGTTAATAAAAAAATCTCTCAAGTCAATTCACGAATACATTGCTGATGTTGAAGTTTTGAAAGCTGGATGCAATAGGAAAGAATATCAAAATTTAATTTTAAAAGAAGCATTTGGTCTATATAATATTTCATTTATAAATCGTTTAAATTATTCACTTACTAAAAGGAGATTCGTTATGATGTCCAATTCAAAGCCAAGAGATTATGCATTTTTGAAGTATGTTGCAATACTTCCAATTATGCTTGCGCTAATGCTCGTTTTTAACTCTTATAGTTCAATAGGTTCTGAACAAACAAAAGATAAGAAAAAACAAATGGAAACTGATTTGAAGAAAAAACAAATGGAAAAAAATACTAATAAAATTGATAATAATAAAGAATTCATAGAGCTTGATGAACTTCCCGGCTGTGATTTGAAAGAGCTTTCAAAGAATATTGTTTACCCGGAAGATGCAAGGAAAGAAGGTAAAGAAGGCAAAGTATTTGTATCTGCTTATGTCAACGTAAAAGGTGAAGTAGAAAAAGTAAAAATTGAAAAAAGTGATAATACTTTTTTTGACAAAGCTGCGATAACTGCTGTAAAGAATACTAAATTCAAACCGGGAATGAAAGACAAAAAGCCAGTTGCTGCTTGGGTTACCATTCCTATAAATTTTAAATTGAAATAAAAAATTTCATTACTGAACAAGTCCTGTTTCAAAGACAATTACTAATGAGAATCAAGCCATACAATCAACAAGTTGTTTGTATGGCTTGTAATTTTAATAGTCAAAAATTCTCTTTCCCAAGTTAAACTTGGGAAAGATAAAAAAAGCAGATATTCCATATCTGACAGATATGGAATATCTATCTACCTAGCACCAAACCGACACAATTACTACAATATCAAAATATCATTCCTATATAAAGTGAGGCATCTCAAAAGTAGTAAATACAATGACTTGTGAGATTAATCGATTCGCTTAACAATAACATCTTTTCTTGCCATTCTGGTGTCTGCCAGAATCCATCTTGGGAAAGCAAGTGAGCTTGCTCACTTGTTAGTTACATTTGGGCAAGCCCAAATGCTTCATTGAAATAGCTAAATTTGAATAGCGTTGAGCAGTAATAAGTGGATTCTGACATTCGTCAGAATGACTCTTTTTGTGATGTCATCTCCATTCAAATGAAGCACTTGCTATATAAGGAGGTTCAGAATGACTGATTATCTTGGTATTGATGTATCGGATTGGTATATGCATAATGACAGATTTTTCAAAAAAATGAAAAATTATTCTTTATTAAGTAAATTTCCTAACTCCTTTATTCTCAATCTTTGAACAAGTGCTTTAAAATTGAATTTTTTTTTTCTAAGAATTTTAGTTAAATTAAAAGAAAAAACTAAATAAATTTTGTATGAAAAGAATAATTTACGTATTTATATTAATTTCATCTTTAAATATTTTATTATTTTCAAAAGAAGTTGATAGCTTAGAAAAATTACTCCCTAAAAGTGAGGGAATAAAAAGAGCAATTATTTTAAATAAAATCGGAGCTTCTTATGACCAAATTGCTCCTGATAAACGGCTCAGTTATTCATTAGAAGCATTGGAATTAGGCAAAGAATTAAAAATAGATTCAATTATAGCAAGAGCAACACTGAATATTGCTCTCGGCTATTATTATAAATCAAAAACTGACAGCACTATAAAATACTTTGAATTAGCTCTCGAACTTTATCAGGAATTAAAAGACACAACAAGAATTGCAGCTTGTTTAAATAATCTTGGGATAATGTATAATTCAATAGGCAATACCGACAAATCAGTTAATTATTATTTACATTCATATACAATTTCTGAGGAAAGAAAAGATAGTATTGCTATGTCAAAGGTCCTGAATAATATCGGTACTATTTTGAGTGAATCGAATAAGATTGATTTAGCAATCGATTACTTTCAAAAAACTTTAAATATTAGGTTATTAATAAAAGATACTTTAAACCTTCCCCTATCTT
>DAIOVK010000274.1:0-4838 GCA_036759045.1 Kapaibacterium sp. (SeqCode)
TCTGTGGTAGCAAGGAGTTGTGAGATTTCTCGCTGCGCTTACCAATGACATGGTTATTTTTACCCCACAAAACTTTACAAAAGTTAAGAAACTTTTGCAAAGTAAGAAGAATTTTACTTTCGTAAAGTTTCTTAACTTTGCGAAAGTTTAAAATATGTCATCACCATTTAAATAAAGCACTTGCTTTATCAGGGGGTTCGAAATGACAAGATTATATTTTGTCATTCCTATTTTTATAAAGGTCTTCCTTTACAATGAGGTTCAGAATAACATCTTTACTTCTTACTGTCATGCTATCAGCTTGCTGATAGTATGACTTAATCCCTATTTATTCGTTATATGAATAGCTTACCGATAACAATAAAGAACGTTCTGCCTGCTTATATCTGCTTGGTGGTCTGTTCGAAGTATGATAATATTTTGTATCTAATATATTTCTGGCAATTAACTGAACAGCACATCCTTTTAAAATCATTACAGATAGAGTTGAGTGGAAAATAATGAACTGGTCAATTGTTTTGCTATTAGTGGAACTAATTAAAACAGGGTTTTCTCTTTCACCGACATAATTTGCCCGTAAGTTTAAACTAATTCCTTCATTAAAATAATAAGTGAAACTCGCATTGGCAGTATGCTTGCTTATTTCCGGAATATATTTGTCATCTTGATTTTTACTTTCAGTAAAAGAATAGTTTAAAGAATAGCTGAAACTTTCGTGGGCAGCTTTTAAATATAGTTCAAAACCAAGAGTATTGATTTCGCCTTCATTAGTCCATCTGTAACTATCATCAATATTTTCTTTTGTAATAGCATTTTTAAAATTATTTTTATAAGCAACGATGTCAAATTTATAATTATCAGTAATAGAAAGGTTTAGAGCAGCTTCAAAAACTCTCATTCTTTCCGGTTCAAGTCCGGGGTTTCCTAAACCGTTTGTATAATCCCATGGCTTTGGAGCTCGAAACGCTTCAGAATAAGAAAAACGAATCCTCTGATTCAAATAATTATAAGAAATACCCGCACTCGGAGTAAGAACCTGGTCATAAACGCTACTATTATCATATCTAAGTCCAGAAGACAAATATAAAGAATTTGAAATATTAATTTTGGGTTCAATGAAAACACTGGTTAAATAGTTATGTTCCATTTCCGGTTTGCTTGGTGCTTCGGGCTTTTCATACATCGAATTACTATAAGAATAAGAAAAGTTTTTTGCTAATTGTTCGTATTCAAATGTTAAACCACCTACTACTGAAAGGAAATCAGTTACATTATAATTAACAATATTTTCAATACCGGTTAGGTTGTTAGGACGATAGCAACCAACTTGAGCCGTATCAAGAACATAATAAATTGAATTATCAAGAACTGTTGCATTCCTGTTATATAAAGTAGAATTTAATTCCAAATTATCTGAAAATTTATTGTTATATCTTAAATAGTTATTAATAAACTGGATATTCCATAGAGTTCCGAAATCTTTAAGATTTTTTTCTACAGATTTTTCATTTGTAGCCATTGTAGTTTTTTTATTAATAAAATTGGTTCCAAATGTAAAATTTTTCCAGTTTACTTTTAAATCAGCAGAATAATCTTTTTCAAAATTTTCCATTAAATCTGTCCAGTTGTTGTCGCCAGCTTCTCCTTTCAAATCAGTTTTATCGGTTTGTTTAGCCATTGCAGCCACTCTAATACCAAAATCCCTGTCCTCATTTGTAAAGCTATAATTGAAATCAGCATTAATTGTATTGAAAGAACCAGCGGATGCATTAATTTCAAATTCATTAGTTAAAGCACTTTTTGTAATAATGTTAACAATGCCAGTAACAGCATTAGTTCCATAGACCATAGAAGCAGGACCGGAAATTATTTCAATTCTTTCAACATTTGAAAGATTATACTGAAAACCGCCATAGAAACCGCCCGAATTTAATTCGTTTATTTGCACCCCATCAATAAGCAAAAGTATTAAATTGTTCTGATTGGGTATTCCTCTTTGAAAGATATAGCTGTTAAAACCTTGAATATTCCTGAACTGGAAACCGGGAATTTCTGAAAGAACTTCATCAATACTCAAATAACCTTTAGCTTTTATTTTTTCTTTTGTTACTACATACACAGTAGATTGAATTTCATTAATATTTTCAGAAACTTTAGATGCAGAGCTAATCTTGATTTTAGACAATTCCTGGAAACTTAATTCGTATAAATCTGCTTCGCTGCTCTTAGAATGAAGAAAATTCAGAAATGAAAAGAAAAAAAGGATAATTAGCAATAATTGGATTTTATTGATTGTATTGATTTTAGGCAATATTTTGGAAATGAATAACATAAATTAATTCTTTCATATTTTTATTCATTCAATTACAATTAAATAAATAAATAGTTTAAAAGCAAGAAAAATTTTTTAATTTTTAAAAAAATATCGGGGAGTTATAAAAATTCAATTGTCTTGTCAATCCGAACCAACTGATAAAGCAAGACCTTTATTTAAATAGAAATGACATAATTTTACCTCTGTCATTCTTAAGCGAAGCGAAGAATCTCACAAGTCTTTGATACCACATAGCTTGAGATTATTCACTTCGTTCAGAATGACCGACAAAAAGCAAAGATGTCATTGGTAAGCGCAGCGAGAAATCTCGCAAATCCTTGTTAAAACTACATTTGAGATTGCTCACTTCGTTTCGGAATAACAGATATACATATTATATAGTTAAAAGCAGCTTGTTAAAAAAGTAAAGATATCATTGGTAACGAAATGAGGAATCTAAAATGTAGTGATGACAATAATTCATGAGATTCTTAGCTGTGCTCAGAACAACAATTTTAGAACTTCCCTCATATAAGCATATATCTTTTCATTTTTTTAATCGGAGAAAAATGCTTAATTTTAAGTTTTTGTGAATGAATAGTTTAAAACTTAAATTCTTTTTTAAATAATTAAAGGTGTAAAATGAAAGAATTCTCAAATGAAGTTTATTTTAACTTCTCGGATAGTGCAATATTCGATAAGCAAAAGCAAGCAATAATGGATGTCCGCGCCCGTTTCGGGAAAGAGTATCCAAATATAATCGGGGGAAAAGAAGTATTTACACAGAAGAAGACAAAATCAATCAACCCGGCAAATCCAGATGAAACAATAGGAGTGTTTCAAAAAGCTGGTAAAGATGAAGCCGAAGCAGCAATGCAGGCAGCAGTTACAGCTTACGAAAGCTGGAAAAAAGTTCCTGCTGCAGAAAGAGCAAATTACTTATTTAAAGCCGCTGAAGAAGTAAGAAGAAGAAGAATGGAAATAAATGCCTGGATGATTTCTGAAGTTGGAAAAAATTACCTTGAAGCTGATGCAGATACTTGCGAAGCTATTGACTTCTTAGAGTTTTATGGTAGAGAAATGTTACGTTATTCTGAAAAACAGCCATTAGTGCAATATCCCGGTGAAGAAAATGAATATTTCTACATTCCATTGGGAGTTGGATTAGTTATACCACCATGGAACTTTCCTTTTGCAATTTTAGTTGGAATGACCTCTGCTTCAATCGTTGCAGGAAATACTGTTGTTCTAAAACCATCTTCCGATTCTCCAATGATGGGCTGGCTTTTCACTGAAATTATGAAAAGCGTTGGCTTACCTGAAGGAGTATTGAATTTCTGCGTTGCAAGTGGTGCCGAAGCTGGCGATTATCTTGTTGAGCATCCAAAAACACGTTTCATTTCCTTTACTGGCTCAATGGAAGTTGGATTGAGAATAAACGAAAAAGCTGCTGTTAAATCTGAAGGACAAATCTGGATTAAGAGAGTTATTGCTGAAATGGGTGGAAAAGACGCTATCTTGGTTGATTCAGAAGCTGATGTTGATGCTGCTGCACAAGCCACTTTGATTTCTGCTTTCGGTTTCCAGGGACAAAAATGCTCTGCTTGCTCAAGAGTTATTGTTGATAAAAAAGTTTATGATGAGTTCGTTACAAAACTACTTGATAAAGCAAAAGATTTAAAAGTTGGTAATCCTATGGATAACATTTATATGGGACCAGTTGTAAATGCTAAATCAGAACAAAATGTATTGAATTATATTGAAATTGGCAAAAAAGAAGGTAAACTTTTATTCGGTGGAAAAAAAGTTGATGGTTTAAATGGCTACTTTATCGAACCAACAATTATTGGCGATATTAAACCAAATGACAGATTAGCTCAGGAAGAAGTTTTTGGACCTCTGCTTGCTGTTATTAAAGCAGAAGATTTTGAAGATGGATTAAATATTGTTAATGGAACAATTTTTGGTTTAACTGGTGCTATTTTCTCTAAAAACGAGAAAAAACTTGAAAGAGCAAGAAACGAATTCCACGCCGGCAATCTTTATATCAATCGTAAATGCACAGGTGCATTGGTCGGAGTTCAGCCATTCGGTGGATTTAATATGAGCGGAACAGATTCGAAAGCCGGCAGCAGAGATTATTTATTACTCTTTATGCAAGGCAAATCCGTCTGCAAAAAAATCATTTAATAATTGACAATTGACAATTGATAATTGATAATTAATTAAGCCCATTCTACTTTAAAGGTGGAATGGGCTTTTTTTTTAAATTTTAATTTTCATTCCAAGGCGAATATAAACGAAGACGCTTACTTTATGAGAAATGAATTTTTTAGTCATCGTATGACTGGCAGTCATACGATGACTTCCACTTTCACATATAGTTCGTTTGTAAAAAGCTAAAGTGGTTCATAGGAGCGCAGTGAGGAATCTCACTAGTGTAATAATTCGTTAAAAGATTTACTATCTTTTGTCATTTCGAACCCCCTGATAAAGCAAGTGCTTTATTTAAATGGAGATGACA
>DAIOVK010000275.1:0-4757 GCA_036759045.1 Kapaibacterium sp. (SeqCode)
AAGAGAACGTCTCACCATTCCTATACCGGGAGTCATAATCTTATCATAAGTATAGAAATGTTCTGTATATCCCCCGACATATACTTCATCGTCAGTGCCGGCATCATTTGTGCGTACAGCAACAGTCCAAAGACTGGTATCGGCAAAGGCAATTAAATCCCAGGTATATCCTCCATCAGTAGTTTTGTGAAGTCCACCATTTGGAGTATTTATAGGTGATAGATAAGTTATTACAGCATATCCGACTAATGGATTTTTTTTGCTAAAATCTACTCTTGTAACCTCACAATCGCTTTGTACTTCAGGGTCAGCTAATATGTCTGTTAAAGTCCAGGTGTAACCACCATCGGTAGAAATAAAGTTTTCTCCAAAGCAGGAGCCAGCGAATACAATATTTGTACTATCTTCGCGGATAGAAATTGAGCATATCTGTACTGGAAGAAGAGTATCTCTCCAAGGACCTCCAATTGAATCTCTTTTTTGACGAGTTGTAAATATAGTTGAAATTGAATCCCATGTAGCTCCTCTGTCTTGGCTACGAAAGAAAGTACCTGATGTATAATCTCCAATGTAAAGTATATCCGGGTCGTCCGGTTTCATTACAAGAGCTTTACCATTTAATGCAATATTACGCATTCCCTGTAATACTATTTTCCAATCTTCCTTGTTAGTTCCATGATTAGTGGTTCGTCTGACATCTCCAAATATTAATCCGCCACAGATAACTACGTTTGTATCTATGGGATGTATGAAAATATTGTTAATTAGTGCTCCTCCTCCTTTATATCCTAATATCAATGTATCCCAAGTGTTGCCGGCATCGTAACTTCTATATACAACACGGCCTTCACCACCAACGAACATTGTATTCGGATTCTGAGGATTTACCCAAACATCATAAGTTGCTTCATTTAACAACTTTTTCCAACCTGATAATTGAGAATATATTGGATTAGCAAATGCTAACAATAAAAGAAGTAAAAAAAATATTCGTTTCATTTTGACCTCTTAATAATTTTAAAATAATTTTACTACTTTTAAATAGTAATTATTTTTATTGTCATAATTATAATATTTAAAAGAACATATTTAGAGTATAACCAATTATACTAATATAAGTATTTTTTTTTTAAAACACAAGATATTTTTATTATTAAAATACAAAATCCATAATAAAAAAAGTAGTAGCGCTCACCCACATAAATTTTGGTTTCTTTTGAGTGTCTTTCCGTTCCGGATAAAGTAAGACATTTATTTAAAGAGATATGACATCACTATAAACGTCATTCTGAGGGATGTAAGAATCTATCTTAAAAAAGTTTTTATAGGTCATTAGTCATTTGTTATTAGTCATTAGTATTTTATACTAACAACGAATTACTAATGACTAATAACTAAAAAGCAAGATAGATTCTGGCATACGCCAGAATAACACTTTTAATTTTGTCATCTCCATTTAAATAAATGTCTTTCTTTATCTGGGGTTCAGAATGACAAGATTTTATAGTCAGGTTTTCAAAGGAATATTACACAAGGAAAGTTAAGATAATGGCAACAACGAATTACCAATTACTAATCACTAAAAAACTGAGAACTGATAGCTGACAGCCGAATGCCGATAGCTGATTGCCAATATGTAAAATCATCTCAAGAAGTAAATTCCCGAAATAAATTATTTTTCATATTTTGCTTCAATAACAGAGCGGATTCCACCACGGAAACTCCATTCTGTAATAACTTCCATCTCAAGTGGTTGGCAAGCATCAACTAATTCATCAAGAATTAAATTAGTAACTGCTTCGTAAAAAATTCCTTTGTTACGAAATTCGAGAAAATAATATTTTAAGGATTTTAATTCAATACATAACCCGTCTGGTATGTATTTTATTGTTATTGTAGCAAAATCTGGAAGACCTGTAATAGGGCAGACAGAAGTAAATTCCGGATGAATATGGGTAATCAGATATTTCCTATTTGGCTTTGGATTTTGAAAAGTTTCAATTTTTGCATTCATTTGAAAACCTACTTTTTATTTGAATTAGACATATCGTTAATAATTTGCTGACGTAAAGAATCTAAGATGTTTAAATATTCTTCCGGATTCTTAGAAAGTTTTTTAAAGGTTTTTATAAAAGACTCCTTAGTAAAACCGTATTTTCCGTATATACTAAGAATTTTTCTATTAGCAATTGAAGTATCAGTTGAATTCAATCTGATAAATAAAATTTCTTTATAACAATTTAGGTAATTTTCTTTCTCTTTATCAGATGTACCATCACAGGAAAAAAGAAAAAAAGAAAAAAATGCTATTAGCAATATTGAGAAAACTGGAATACTTTTTTTCATAATAGTTCTAAAAATGTTTAAAATATTACACATTGTTTTTATATTTAAATACTTTTTCTTAATTTAGTATTATTATTATTATAGTTCAAGGTTAAAAATATAATATTAAACAATAAATAGTTGTAAAACTTATAAATATAATGTAAATTACAAAATTAATGAATATTTTTTTAAAAATTTTATTTGGCATAAAATTTATAGAAAAATAATTAAGATATTTTAAAGAAAAAGAAAGAATAATAAATATTATTTATATTAAATTTAAGTATTAACGGAGGATTTATGAAATTTTTATCAAAACTTCTCATAATTGCATTAGTTATGGTTTCTTGTGCTTTTGGTTTATTAGCACAGGCACCAACAGGACCTATGTCTGGAACGTATTCAGTAGGCACTGGTTCAACAAACTTTATGAATACATTAACAGCCGCGTTTTCTTTTATAAATCTTTATGGTTTATCAGGAAATGTTACCTTAAATGTTATCAGTGACATTAACGAAACAAGTGCAACACCACCAACATTAAATCAATGGACAGTCGGTTCAAATTTTACAGTTACTCTCCAACCTTCTGGTGGTACATGGACTATCCAGGGTAGCTATAATGACGGACTTATCGTATTAAATGGTGCAGATAATTTCATCATTAATGGCGGTACAAGTAAAGCATTATCTTTAAAGAACAATAATAGTACAACCACTTCAGCTGTTGTTAGGTTAAAAAGTTTAGGTGCTAACCTTGGTTGCAATAATATTACAGTAACTAATTGCAAAATCTATGGTGGTTCTGCTTCTAACCTTGGTTGCTATGGTATTTATGCATTTGATAATACTGCAATTACAAATACTCCAACTCCTGGTCCAACATTAGGTTCCGGAAATAATAACCTTACTGTTACAAATAATGAATTTTATAAATCCCGCCACGGAATCCTTGTAATGGGACCAATCGTAGCGTCCTTAACTGGAATTAATATTTCAGGTAACTCTTTTGGCTCAATTACCCCTGCAGAATTCATTGGCGTAAAGTCTATTTGGGTTGAGAATGTGAACGCTCCAACAATTTCCGGAAACACAATTTTCAATATGAAAGCAAATTTAACTAATGTATTAGATGGAGTAATCGGAATACATATTAATGGTTATACTTATGATGGAACAATTACCCGCAATAAAATTTATGGACTGTCTTCAACAGCTGCAAATACTGGTGTCTGGGGAATTAATATTATGAGCGGCGGCACAAATATGACAATTTCAAATAACATTATTGCTGATATTACAAGTGCTAATTCAAGTGCAACTTCTACTCAGTATAATCCTTTCGGAATTCGTATTGACGGCGGAAACAATCATAAAATTTACAATAATACAGTAAATATGGCTGGCGCCCAAGCAGGTGCAGGGACATCTGGAAGTTTAACATCTGCTTTTATGATAACTCAGGTAGTTCCATCTCTTAACATTTGTACTGGTTTAGATGTAAGAAATAACATCTTTTTAAATTCAATGACCGGATTAACAGGAACAAAGTCATACTCAATGTATGTTCCAGATAATCAGGCATTTGCAGCTTGCGATTATAACGATTATTATGTTTCAGGTACTTATGGCACCTTAGCTTATGTTGCAGCAAACGTAACAACATTAGCAGCATTGAAAACTGCAACAGCCAAAGATGCAAACTCAGTAAACACAGCAGTTACATTCCTTAATCTGACTGCTTCAGATTTTCATTTAGACGGCGCTTCTTTATCAAACACAAGTTTATTATGTCCAACAATTCCAGCAGTTGCTGTTGATTTCGATAACATTAACAGAAAGACTGCTACAAATACACAAATGGGTGCTGACGAAGCAATTCCAAATTTAGCAATTACTACTCCATTAGTAGCTAATCCATTCTTAACTTCTTACTGTGCTGGTTCTACTGCACAGATTGTTTTAGGATTCGCTGGCGCAATAACAAGTTTTCCAGATGGCATTTCAAGAACAAACCCATCATTAATCTTTGAATGGTATCATAATAATGTATTAATTCCGGGAGCAACAACTAATAGTTATACAATAGCTCCTTTAACTGCTGCCGACGCAGGAAATTATTTTGGAACAGTTAGAGTGTTAGATTATTCAGTGCCTTCAAATACTGTAACTCTTAATATTACACAACCAACAGCAATTGCAACACAGCCAAATCCAGCTTATTTGGTTTGCAGTACTTATCCTTTCTCACTAACTATTCCTTTAATTGGTACTGTAACAAACTGCCAATGGGAAAAATTAAACAGTTTAACAAATGTCTGGGAAAAAGTAGCCGGTCAAATTACAAATACATTAAATATCGCTTCAATAGCACAGACAGACATAGCATATTATCGCTTAAAAGTAAGAGGTTTTAATACTAATTGTAA
>DAIOVK010000276.1:0-4742 GCA_036759045.1 Kapaibacterium sp. (SeqCode)
AATGATTAATGATTAATGATTAATGATTAATGATTAATGATTAATGATAAGTGATAAGCAATCAAATAAAAATAACTATAAACCGATAGACGATAACCGATAGCAAAAAAATAATAAAATTAATGGAGAAAGAGAAAGACATAAATTTATGATGATTATAAAAATGACTTTTATCATATTTGCACTAAAGAATTTACAACAAAATGGATAAAAGAAATTGAGGAAATAAGACAATGGATACTAAATCAGCTTTAGAAATAATTGTTCCGTATTTGGAAAAAATTCAATGTAATAATATTAATTATAATGAAGTATGGCTGTTTGGTTCAGTTGCTAAAGGAACAAGCACAGAAGAAAGTGATATTGATTTAGCAATTATTTTGAAAGAAAATGATAATAAATTTGAAACTGATATAAAATTGATGACATTACGTGATGGAAATGAACTTTCGATTGAACCTCATACGTTTAGTATAAGCGAATTTAATAGTTCAAATCCAGTGGCATATAGTATATTAAAAAGTGGAATCAAACTAAATTAATTATTAATTATTAATTATTAATTATTAATTATTAAATTAATTATAAGTGATTAATGATAAGTGATGAATGATAAATGGTTTATATGAATTAACAAGAACTAATGACTAATGACTAATGACTAAAATATTATAATTAACAAAAAGCTGATAGCTGATAGCTGATAGCCGATAGCTGATAGCCGACAGCTGATAGCCGACAGCTGATAGCCGACAGCTGATAGCCGATAGCCGACAGCTGATAGCCGACAGCCAAAAACTGAAAAAACTTGAAATATATAAATATAACATATTACATACTTGGAATACTCATAGCAGTATTTTTTTTGTCTCCACAAATGGAAATGCGTGGTCAGGCAAGATTTGATACTTTGGTTGCAATAAAAATCGGTGATGTAAAATTAATAAACTTCGATTCATTGCAGTTTGCATTAAAATTACGCAGGCAATCAGATAAGTGGATGAGTTTTGCTAATGGGACATTTCAATTAAAATTCAGTGATGGACTTGAAGTAAATCCGGATAATATGTCAATAGAATTGATTTCTTCGGGTATCGATTTACAAATTCAACCACAGACCGGCTGGGTCCTGCCAAATGAAGGATATTACGTTACTCCCCGTATTTTTCAGGATAGAATCAGTATAACGGTTCTTGGTCCAGCTTTTTTTAACGATACTTATATCACTCCAAGAGATTCTACAATCAAAATCGGTAATTTCCTTTTAACAACAAAAGACAAATCCCCGCTTTCAATGAATTTATCCTGGGTTACTCCTTTGGAATATTATCAGGCAATTGCATATAAATTACAGCGGGATAGTATGCTAACTGAATTTATACCTTATGCTGTCCGAGATGACAATTTAGAAATACAGGAATATAAATCAGACACGGTGCTTTTTGAAGTAGAGATGCCATCTCAATGCTTTAATTTAAAAGATTTTAAAGCAATTTATCTCGGAACAAAATTAACTGAAATTTCATGGGAAACCACCTGCGAATATAATAATAAAGGATTTATTTTAAGGCGTGGTGTTGTTCCTTTTGGTTTTAGCCCAACTCCTTTGGTTACTTATTCTGACACAATTGCTACATACAAAACTAATGCGGAGTTGATTGGTTTGGGAACCAAAGATTACGGGAAAAAGTATGTAGTTTATGATTCAGTAGAATATCGTGGCGACACATATTGTTATTTGCTGGAAAGTGAGAATTTCTTTCAGGTAATCAGGTATTGGGATACCACCTGCGTTCCTATTCCTTATGCAGTAATTACAAAGGCATGGATTGATAAGAATCCATTTGAAATTTCAACTAATGTTTTTTATGAATTAGATGATAAAGTCAAAATTGATGCAATGGTATATGATGTAAATGGCAAAGAAGTTAAACAACTCTTAAATAAAGAAATAAAAGAAAAAGGGAAACATTCGGTTGAGTTTAGGGCGCCTGAATTTGCATCTCAGGGGCTTTATCAAATTATTTTAACGGCTTATCCAATTGACGATGAACGTTTTGAGGTTTCGAGGGCATACATAAAAGCTCAGTTAGTAAGATAAAATGAACTTTTTCCTGAAAATATTAATTGTTTTCGTTCTTGCAAGTGAAATGCTTCCTGCAGTAAGTCCAGACCTTTTTTTTACTGCTCCGAATAATGATGACACCTTGTATTACAATTCGCAGGTAAAAATTTCATGGGAAAATAAAAATGGAAGAAAAGTAAAACTGCTTTTTTCAATAGACAGAGGAAAAACCTGGAATTTGCTCGGACAGGATTTAATTGAAAACGAAATCTCATGGAATGTGCCAAAGTTTCAGTCAGATAAGATTATTCTTCATTTATCTGCAATTGAAAATGAAGATGTTGAATTAATTAGGAAAATAGAGAAAGCACACTCAAATGAAATACGCTGCCTTGATGTTTCTGACGATGGAAAATATTTGTTAAGTTCAAGCCGTGATTCTAAGATTAAAATATGGTCCATCGAAAAAAATGAACTTATTGATTCACTTAGTTCATTTACTAATGAAAATTTTTTTAATGCGTTCTTTTACAATAATAAAGTAGTAGCAACTTTAGATTCTGCTATTCTGCTTTGGAACAGAGAAAATGGGAAATTAGATGTTATTGGGAAAAATCCTATTAATGAAGCGATTAGAAGTTGTGCTGTTAATTCGAAAGATAAAGTAATTGCAGCAGGCACTTTTGATGGTAGAGTATATTTAATTAAAGAAGATTTTCAGGGAACACCGACTACAATCACTTTGCCTGATTCTGCAATAGTGTATTCTTTAAATTTTTCAAATAAGGGGGAAATACTTGCAGCGACAACATATTCAGGACATATTTATTTAATAGACTGGGAAAAAAGGTCGATAAAAAGCGAGTTTTCCGGACATGGAGAAAGTGGAAACCAGAATTTACTCGTCTGGGATTGCAGTTTTTCCAAAAATGATGATTATTTGATTTCCTGTGGAGTTGATAAAACTGTCAGATACTGGGATTTGCTCAATAATTTACAAATACAAAATATTGCTTTACACACTTCTCACGTTAGAGCAGTGGATTTCCACAGCAGATTTGATATTGGGCTTTCTGCCGGTTTGGATAGCAGTTTAATTCAAACAGATAGAACTGATGGAACAATAATTGGAAATAAAATCAAGGCAGACGGGCAAATCCTAACTGCTTTGTATTCTATAACCGGCGATACAATTTTCAGTGCTGGTCGTGATAATTCAATTTATATTTGGAAAAACAAAATAAATAAAATTGATGTTGACGAAATTGCCTGTTTTCTTTTAAAATATGTTGAACCAGTAATTGATGAAAATGAAATAGTTATTTCTCCTAATCCTGTTAGTGATTTTGCAGAAATAAAATTTTTTTTGAAGGAAGCTGCGGATTTTTCGTTAAATTTAGTAGATTTGAGTGGAAAAAGTATTTATAATAAATATTTTACTAACAATAAAAGTGGGTTGCAGATAATTAAAATTAACTTATGGGAAATTTCATCCGGGTATTATACTTTATGCATTAAAGGAAATATTTTTTCAAAATGCAAATCCTGCTTAATCGTTAAATAATTATTAATTATTAATTAAAAAAGATGAATACACAAAAAAAATATATATTAAACCAATATAATAATAAAAGAATATTCTTTATAATATTGTTTTTAACTGTGTTATTTTTCTGTGATTTGAGAAGTCAAACCAATTATACTCTTCCATCACCATATACCGATTTTGTTGATACCAGAACATTACCTAACAAGGATACTGTAGTTTATAACAGGAAAATCAGTGAATGGTGGTTTGGTTTTCTTGGCGGTTTAAATACAAATTTATATTTGGGAAATATGAAGATTCCCCGCAATCCCTACAGAGAACCAGATGTAAACAACTTCTATGTAGATTTTCCTACAAACACTGGAACTGGCCTTTTTCTTGGCTTAAAAGGAGATTGGCTACCTAAAGACAAAGATTGGGGTATATCATTAAAAATATTGTTTCTTGATTATAGAAACTCAGATGTAGAAAGTGCAATTTATCCCGATTCACTTCAAACCCGCTGGAAAATTAATTCTGGTTTTAATTATATAACATTATCGCCATCTGTTAGATATAATTTACCAATTACCGGATTTCATCTTCTTGGAGGTCTGGATTTTGAATTTTTAACATCTTCAACAATAGAGATGAAGCAATTTTTTGTTAATGGCTCTGATATTGAATATGTAGCAAAAGTTCCGGCTTCTGCTCAATCATTCAGATTTGGTGGTCATTTGGGGATTGGCTACGATATGTTTGCTGCTGATATAAATAAAAAAGTCCGTGCTTTCTTTACCCCATATTTGACTCTACAAGGTGGAACAAATGTGTTTTCTAATTACGGTTCTTCAAGAAATACACTTTTAGCAAGGATTGGAATTCAGGTTCGCTTTGGTGTTGATGAAGTTACAACAGATACTTTATATTTCGATCCATATTACGAGGAACCTCCTCAGTTCTTAGCATCAGTTAGCGAAGAAGGCACTGCTTTTAAAGGATTCAAATATGAATATGAAGCATTAGCTATCGGCACTCTAACTATGATTGAAGAACCAGTTATTGCAGCAGAAGCAACTGTTGTTGAAATTCCACCTGTTCAGGAAAGCGAAGAAACACTCTCTTTAAAACAGGAAAAAGAAAAACGAC
>DAIOVK010000277.1:0-4710 GCA_036759045.1 Kapaibacterium sp. (SeqCode)
TTTTAAGGTATTATCTTCTTTAAGTAATTTTTCAACATTCATACCGAATGTTAAGCCATAATTAGCGACTACTTCAGAAAGTTCAGCGAGAGATTTGCGACCGAAATTTCTAAATTTGAGCAGTTCTTGTTCCTGAAGCTGAACAAGTTCAGCAAGGTTTTTGATATTTGCTGCTTTCAAGCAGTTATGGGCTCTGACAGAAAGTTCAAGCTCTTCTACTGGAGTTAGTAAAATTTTTCTTAATTTGTTTCTTTCAGCTTCTTTAACTTCATCAGCAGCAGTTTCCTGTACGGGTGGTTCTTCTTCTATTTCTTCAAAAGTAATGAAGAATTTGATATGTTCATTTATAATTTTTGATGCGATATGAACTGCTTCGACTGGAGAAATAGTGCCATCAGTAATTACATCAAGGATTAGTTTTTCATAATCAGTACGATGACCAACTCTATGTGGCTCTACATGATAAATCACATTGAGTATTGGAGTAAAAATGGCATCAATTGGCAACATTCCGATTGGATATTCACCCATTTGCTGCTCTTCAGCCGAAACATATCCTTTTCCTCTACCAATACGAAGCTCAATATCTAATTCAGCGTCTTCGGCTAAGGTAGCAATATAATGTTCTTCATTAACAACTTCAATTAAATCGCATGCATTTTGAATATCTTTAGCTGTCCATTTGCAAGGTCCGGTTAAATTGAAATTAATTTTCTGAAGTTTTTTATCTATTGCTTTCAAACGAATTTCTTTCAAGTTCAGTATTATTTCAGTAACGTCTTCAATAACACCGGGAATCGTTTGAAATTCGTGCAGAACATCGCTGATTTTAACTCCGATAATAGCAGAACCGGGTATAGAAGAAAGCAGAACTCTACGTAACGAATTTCCTATAGTAACTCCATACCCTTTTTCAAGTGGCTGAAGTATAAACTTAGTATGATTCGGATTTTCAGTTTCTTCAATCAGAATATTATCGGGCATTTGTATGAAAGTATTCATATATATTTTCTATTATTAATTTATAGCGATGTAAAATTAAACTCTTCTTCTTTTAGGAGGTCTGCAACCGTTATGAGGAATAGGAGTTCTGTCTAAAATGCTGTGTATTTCGAGACCAGCTTGAGTTAAAGCTCTAATAGCAGCTTCACGTCCGGAGCCGGGACCTTTAACAACAACATCAACTTTTCTAAGTCCCATATCATAAGCTTCTTTTGCAGTTTTTTCGGCAGTAACTTGAGAAGCATAAGGAGTATTTTTCTTTGACCCCCTAAAACCGTTACGACCTGCAGATGACCAGCAAATAGTATTTCCATACATATCTGTTATTGTTACCATAACATTGTTGAAAGTAGCACGTATGAAAGCTTTGCCGTGAGAATCTGCTACTATTTTTCTTTTTACTCTTTTCTTTCCAGATGCCATAATTATTTTTAATTAAAATTATAGTGTAAATAATATTATTTCTTACCGACTTTTTTCTTTCCAGCCACTGTCTTTCTTTTACCTTTACGGGTACGGGCATTAGTCCTTGTTCTTTGTCCTCTTACAGGTAATCCGCGGCGATGTCTTAAACCTCGGTAGCAACCGATGTCCATCAATCGTTTGATGTTCATCTGTGTTTCGCTGCGTAACTGACCTTCTACTTTAAATTCTTGTATAACATTACGGATACGAGCAATCTCATCGTCTGTCCATTGATTTACTTTTTTATTTAAATCTACTCCAGCTTTTTCTAATATTTTTACTGAAGAAGTATTACCTATTCCAAATATATAAGTAAGACCAACGGGGCCAACTTTGTTTTTTGGTAAATCGATACCTGCTATTCTTGCCACTTCTTACTCCTTTATTTTTGACGTTGCTTATATCGTGGATTTTTTTTGTTAATTATATATACTTTACCCTTGCGACGAACAATTTTATCGTCTGGGGCGCGTTTCTTTACTGATGCTTGGACTTTCATTTTTTTGCCTATTTATATCTATAAACAATTCTTCCCTTGGATAAATCATAAGGTGATAATTCAACAGTTACTTTATCACCTTGCAAGATTTTTATAAAATTCATTCTCATCTTGCCAGAAATATGAGCAAGAACTTTATGCCCATTTTCAAAACGGACAATAA
Source organism: Kapaibacterium sp. (SeqCode) (assembly GCA_036759045.1). Lineage (GTDB taxonomy): Bacteria > Bacteroidota > Ignavibacteria > Kapaibacteriales > UBA2268 > JAAYJM01. The sequence goes on from DAIOVK010000277.1 coordinate 2,130, forward strand.
ACTGTGTATTTGGTAGAGTTTCCTCTATTTTACCATCTACTCTTATTAATTCTTGCTTAGCCATATTTTAATTATTTTATCTTAATGTTAATATAATTGGTTGATTATCATCAACTATTATTGTATGTTCAAAATGTGCTGCTGGTTTTTTATCAGCTGTATATATTGTCCAGCCATCTGAAGCAACATACACATCTTTCTTCCCCTGATGAACCATTGGCTCGATTGCTAGAGCCATTCCTTTTACAAGCTTTTCATTCGGATAGTAATTCCTCTGTAAAAGCGGTGGAACAAAATTTGGAATTGCTGGATGTTCGTGAAGATACTTTCCAATTCCATGACCACTTAGTTCTCTTGTCAAAGAATATCCATTTTTTTCACAATGAATTTGAACTGCTTTAGAAATATCATATACTTTATTTCTTGCTTTTGCCTGCTCAATTCCGAGAAATAGAGATTCATCTGTTACTTTCATAAGTTTCATTTTTTCATCGGATACTTTTCCTACTGCATAAGTTACAGCACTATCACCATAATAACCTTCAATAGAGCATCCACAATCAATGGAAACTATTTGTCCTTCATTTAGAATTCTACTTTTACTGGGTATTCCGTGTACAACTTCTTCATCAATGGATATACATAAAGTATTAGGAAATACCAAATTATCAGATTTAAAACCTTTAAATGCAGGTATAGCATTTTTTGATTTTATATAATCTTCAGCAATAGAATCTAATTCTAAAGTAGAAATACCAGCGACTACATATTTTTCTAAAAGTTGCAATGTATCTGCAACAATTCTACACGCTTTTTCTATCTTGTTAATTTCTTCGGTTGATTTAACGTTTAATCTACCTTTATAATTATGTTTCATTATTATTAGAATCCGCCGGAGCCAACTCTACCTTTCATTTTTCCGCTTTTCATAAATCCGTCATAGTGACGCATTAATAAATATGATTCGATTTGTTGAAGAGTATCAAGAACAACACCTACCATAATCAGAAGTGAAGTACCTCCAAAGAAAGATGCGAATGAAGTTGTTACTCCAAAAATATTTGTTGCAAAAGTAGGCATAATAGCTATTAATGCTAGGAATAATGAACCTGGTAAAGTGATTCTTGTTAATATAGTATCAATATATTCTGAGGTCGGTTTTCCTGGTCTGATACCGGGAATAAAACCGCCTTGTTTTTTCATATTATCAGCCATATCTTTTGGGTTAAAGATAATAGCTGTATAGAAGTAAGTAAAGAGTACAACCATTACACCGTATATTCCGGCATAGACAAACGATCTTTCGCTAAAAACTGAAGCAATTTTGTAAATTACAGGGCTATCAGGGAAAAAGCTCAATATTGTATTCGGAATAAACATTAATGATTGAGCAAAAATTATAGGCATAACGCCTGCTGTATTTACTCTTAATGGTATATACTGGGTTGTTCCGCCGTAAACTTTTCTACCAACTTGTCTTTTAGCATATTGAACTGGGATTTTTCTTGCACCCTGAGTAATGAAAATAACTGAAGCAATAATACCGAATAAAAGTAAGAATATTATAACTTCGACAGGCCATGGACGGTCTCCCATTTGGAATACTTGATTAATTTCCTGCCATGTAGAGCCGGGTAATCGCGCAATAATACCAACCATAATAATTAAGGAAATACCATTTCCAATACCTTTTTCAGTAATTTGCTCACCAAGCCACATTAAAAACATTACACCAGCAGTTAATAAAAATACCGTTGTTAATACAAAAATAGCTCCACCAACAGGAACAACAGGTACTCCGCCAGCTTCCATATTAAGTAGTCTAATACTAACAGCCCAACCTTGAAGTGCTGCGATAGCAACAGTACCAATTCTGGTCCATTGATTAATTTTACGTCTTCCTTCTTCACCTTCTTTTTGCAATTTCTGAAGTTCTGGAATGACCACACCACCAAGCTGCAAAATAATAGAAGTCGTAATATAAGGCATAATGCCAAGTGCAAAGATTGCTGCATTAGAGAACGCACCACCTACAAATAAATCGAATAAGCCAAATAAATCATTGCCTTGATTTGCACTATGTGCTTGTAGAGCTGCAACATCAATACCGGGAAGTGTTATTTGGGCACCAATTCTAACTACAATAAGTATTAGTACTGTAGTAATAATTCTCGACCTTAACTCCTCGATTTTAAAAATGTTCTGTATTGTCTGTATAAAACTACTCATAAAGCGTTACTGTTCCTCCTGCTGATTCAATTTTTTGTTTTGCAGATTGCGAAAAGCTATTAGCGGTAACAATTAGTTTTGAAGTTAAATCGCCATTACCTAGAATTTTAACAGGTTTATTAGCGTCAGAAATAACTCCAATATTATATAATACTTCACTATTAACGATACCATCTATTATAATACCATCCTGGTTCAATTCATCAAGCCGACTAACATTAACGATTTGAAATTCTTTTCTAAAATGATTTTTAAAACCGAATTTTGGCAATCTTCTATGAAGTGGCATTTGTCCACCTTCAAAGCCACGTTTTGATTTATATCCAGAACGGGATTGCGCACCTTTATGTCC
>DAIOVK010000278.1:0-4709 GCA_036759045.1 Kapaibacterium sp. (SeqCode)
TTTCAATAATTTATTTTCATATCTTAAGCATTTTCTCTTTTGAGAAATGAAAAAGTGTAGTATTGTTTCATTTTTTTAATCACCTTTTCTTATTCCCCTCTCACGAGAGGAATTTAAGATGGATTCTTACATCCGTCAGAATGAAACTGCTAAAAGCCGATAGCTGACAACTGATAGCCGAATGCCGAAGAACACACCCCTGCCCCTCTCAAGAGGGGAATTCAAGATGGATTCTTACATCCGTCAGAATGAAACTGCTAAAAGCCGATGGCTGACAACTGATAGCCGAATGCCGAAGAACACACCCCTGCCCCTCTCAAGAGGGGAATTTAAGATGAGTTATTTATTTAGTTTTAAATTTATTTTAGTTGTAACACTATCAAATTCCTTTTTAATTATCTCGTTTTGAGTAAACAACTTTAAATCTCCCTTGTCGGAAGCTTTACACAAACCATCAAACAAAGGAATTTGAGCGAGCAATTCAGTTTCAAAACGTTCTGCAAGGAATCGTCCGCCACCTTCTCCGAAAAGAAAATATTTTTCATCAAGATGAGTTTCAGGAGTAAACCAAGACATATTTTCGATTACTCCGAGAACGGGAACATTAATATCTTTATGCTTAAACATCATAACAGATTTTTGAACATCTGCTAAAGAAAGTTTTTGCGGAGTAGTAACAATAATTGCACCATCAAGAGGTATATCCTGACATAAAGTCAGTAAAATATCGCCAGTTCCGGGAGGCAAATCAATAATTAAATAATCAACATCTTTCCAAAGAGTGTCCATAAGAAATTGTTTCAGATAAGAAGAAGCAGCTGGACCTCGCCATATCGCCGGTTGCTCTGGATTTAAAAAAAATCCGATTGACATAACCTGAATATCATCTTTTAAAGCTGGAATTATTTTTTCTTCTTCACCCATTTGAATTACTTCCGGCTGAGAATTTTCCAAGCCAAAGAGAATAGGAATTGAAGGACCATAAATATCTGCATCATAAATTGCAGTTTTGTATCCTTTTGCTGCTAATGCATAAGCCAAATTTACACTTACAGTGGATTTACCAACGCCGCCTTTTCCTGAAGCAACAGCAATAATTTTTTTTATTTCAGGAAATTTTTCTTTTTCTTTTAAAAAACTCATAAATATCCTTAATTAAACTTGTTCTAAAGCTTGTTTCAAATCGTTAATAATATCATTAACATCTTCAATACCGACAGAAAAACGGACTAAATCGTCAGTAATACCAGCTTTTAATTTATTTTCTTTGCTAATTCCAGCGTGAGTCATTGAAGCAGGATGCTGAATTAGGGTTTCTACTCCACCTAAAGAAACAGCTAAAAGTGCTAAATGGACGCTATCCATAAGCTTCTTTCCTGCTTCAAATCCACCTTTTAAACCAAAGCTAATCATAGAACCGGGACCGGTCATTTGCTTTTTCGCTAATTCATATTGGGGATGTGATTTTAAGCCGGGATATTTTACCCAAGCAACTTTTGGATGCTGTTCGAGGAACTCGGCGACAATTTCAGCATTTGATTGATTTCTCTCAACTCGCAATGCTAATGTTTTAACGCCACGTAAAACTAAGTAAGCTTGGTGCGGGTCCATATTTGACCCCATATAAACCATAGAATGACGTAATTTCTTGTATAATTCCTGTTCCTTTGTTATAATTATTCCTCCAACAATGTCTGCATGCCCGTTGATGAATTTAGTTATTGAATGAAAAACAATGTCAGCACCTAAATCTAATGGTTTTTGAAGATATGGTGTTGAAAAAGTATTGTCAACAACTAAAACTAAATTGTGTTTCTTTGCAATTTCTGAACATTTTTCTATATCAGTAATTTCCATTGTTGGATTTGATGGAGTTTCAATATACAAAACTTTTGTATTGGGTTTAATTGCATTCAGGATTTCATCAATATTTGTTGTGTTAACAAAAGACGCTTCCACTCCAAATCTGGAAAAGTCCTGTTCCAAAACTCCACGAGCGGGTCCATAGACAGAAGCAGTGCTAACAATATGGCTTCCTGCTCCGAGCAATGCCATATATATACAAGTAACGGCAGACATTCCAGAACTTGTAGCTATTCCATCGTAACCATTTTCGAGTTCTGCAATGTTTTTTTCAAATGCTCTAATTGTAGGGTTTGCAATTCTTGTATAGATATATCCATCGCTTGCACCGGAAAAGCAGTCCGCACCGTGCTGGGCATTCTTAAATTTAAATGTTGATGTTTGATAAATTGGAACTGTGGCGCTACCAAATTGGTCTTCAAATTCACCGGCGTGGATTAGTTTTGTATCAAATCCTAAGTTTTTCGTATTCATAAAAATCCTATATTATGTAATAAAATTATTAAATTATTTTTAAAATTGATTGTTAATATCTAAATTTAGTAAGAACTAATATTGTAATTCATTGAAAAAATGATTATGACAACTTGTCATTCTGAACCCCACGATAAAAGAAGACCTTTATTTAAATGGATATGACATCGTTTTAACTTTCGCAAAGTTAAGAAACTTTACGAAAGTATTATTCTTCTGACTTTGCGAAAGTTTCTTAACTTTCGTAAAGTTTTGGTAGTCAAACGTAAATATGTCATTGGTAACGATGTAAAGAATCTAAAACTCAGTGGTAGCAATTAGTTGTGAGATTCCTCACTTCGTTTACAAATGACATCGCTATTTTTATTCTACAAAACCTTCCGAATGTTTGAAACATTCGTAGGTTTCTTGTACTAGGTAAAAGTTAAAAAATAAACTTTCTAACCTGAATTATTCATAAATTAAAAATTAATACTTTATTCCTCCTTCCCAAGTTGAACTTGGGAAGGCAACTTTCACAAAAGCTATGCTTTTCTTATAATTTATTAAGTAAAAAAATAAAGTACAGCTTAAAAGAAATCTTCCTTACCAAGTGCAACTTGGGAAGGAGTTCAATAATAAGAAGGATTCCGACATCCGTCAGAATTACAACATGAAAATTATGTCCAACTTTATCAAGCGTTCAGATTAAAATCAGCATTATTTTTCTGAACAAATTCATAACTACAAAATTAATAAAATGTAAAAGAAGATTTGTTACATATTATTCATCTTTAACTATAATTCGATGTAAATGAGGACTAACGCAATTTGGGCATAGCTCTTTTTTTTCTACTTTGAAATTTGTATTACCAAATATTTTACATCTAAAGCAAACGAAATTATCATCATCAGTTTCGTATTCAATGTCTCCACCACTGATTTTCAGTGTTTTTACATTAATCAAAAAATCTGCAATTTTTTTATGAGCAGAATTTATAATATTACCGAAAGTTTGCCGGGAAACTTCCATTTTTTCTGCAGCTTTACCCTGATATAATCCTTCATAGTCAGCTAAACGTATTGCTTCAAATTCATCTATTGTGAGTTCAACTGTATCGTCATTTGTATTAAGCATTCCAACTGGTTGGAAACAGAACGCTCCCGGATTTGAACAAACTTTTCGTGATTTATTTGGTCGTGGCATATCGTTTTATTCTTTTAATCTATTTCCAAAAGTTGTTTCAATGGTCGAATAGGTTTTTTAGTACATTTATCTATACAAGCAACAGTAATTTCGCTTATATTAATTAATTCATCAACATCATTAAAAATTTTATGGTGAAAAATAAATTTTGCTCCGTCAATTTCTAATTCTGTGCAAATTTTTAGCTCATCATCATAATATGCTGGCTTTAAATAATCAACTTTTGCATTGATTACCGGCATATAAACACCTTTATTTTCAACATCTTTATAACAAATACCATTTTTTCTAAAATATTCCCAGCGAGCTAATTCATAATAAACAAGATATTGAGAATGATGAACGTATTCCATTTTGTCAGTATGGCTGTATTCTACTCTTACATTTACTATTGATTTATTCGATTCCATAAACATTTAATCTTTCTCAAAGACATATAAAATTAAATGTGTTAATGGATGTTCAATAAATTTTGAATAACCAGTATTTTTTGCAAGTTCAGTTATGTAAGCTGGTTTTAATCTGTGTTCAATAGGAGGTCCGAAATCTTCAGCTTTGTATTTCCATTCGAGTATAAATGTATATTTTTTTGAGACTCTGAACGCTTCAGACATTGCTTTTTCATAATCAGCCACTTCGTGAAACACGGATCCAAAAAATGATGCATCAAATGATGAGTTTTTGTATGGAAGTTCTTCTGCGTATCCAACTTTAAATTCAGTTTCGGGTAAATATTGCTTTGCAACTTCGATTAATTCAGCATTTAAATCAACACCAGAAACAATGATACCATTTTTATAAAATGCTTCTGCAAAAAGTCCGCTACCAGTGCCGATGTCTAATAGTGTTTTTATTGGTTTTTCAGTGAGACATAATTTAACTACTTTATCAATTTCCAGACGTTCTAATCTTTCCAGACTCCTTAACCTATCCGCTCCTCCGTTATATATTCTATCATTCATATACTATAAAATTTCAATTTTTAAAATCAATTTTAGTTATTGGCATAAGCCATAAACAAAATTACAAAAATTATTGGCAAATGCCAAAAATAGATAAAAAAATTAATGGAGTTCATAAAATTGTAGTTCGGATGCACCAATAAACACATACGTTTACTTTAAGGATAATGAACGAAATAGGAATAAAGTCATACCATCAACAAGTTGATAGCATGACTGAAAAG
>DAIOVK010000279.1:0-4699 GCA_036759045.1 Kapaibacterium sp. (SeqCode)
TCTCTGGATTCTTCACTTCGTTCAGAATGACCGACAAAAGTAAAGATGTCATTGGAAACGAAGTGAGAAATCTCAAATCTTGTGGTATCATTGACTTGTGAGATTCTTCGCTGCGCTTCAGAATGACAAGACTGCGAAATAGCAAACTACTAGGGGGCTGGAGTTCTGAATTTGCGAAAGTATTTTAGCAAGATGTCCTACATATCGAAGATGTAGGACATCTTTATTCTTTTATTCTTTTATAAATACTTTCTGAGTTGAAATGTTATTGTTATTATTTAATTTGATACAATACATACCAACCGAAAGATTATTTAAATTATAACTTATTGTATGCTCGCCACTTAAAATATTGCCACTATAAATATTTTCAATTTTATTGCCGAGATAATCGTATAGTTCAATAATTATGTTTGAATTATCTTTTAAGGTATTGAATTGAATATTAATTGCCTGTCCGTTGCTGATTGCGTTAGGATAGATTGTAAAATTACTATTTGAATTATTATTATCTTCGTTTACAGAAGAAATAATTACTGGCTCGTATTCGCATAATGTTGAAAAACTATCAATATAAATTGAGTCTGGTGGAAAACTCAAATCAATTTGGAAATCCTGAGTTCTTTGATTATTAAAAACCTTGACCTGGGCAACTGTGTCAGCTGGACCAAAAATATTAAATCTAAGTGGAGTAATGAATACTTCCGGTACATTTTCAACGTTTTGAGTTTGATTTAATGTAATTTGAAGTGTATAAGTAGTATCATTAATTTTTGTAACAGTTGGAATTATTTCGTAAACAGGATGTCCGGGGCTGTATATCCATTGCTGGAAAAAAGTATCAAACGACATAATTGGGTCTGGATTATGTTCAGCAAAATAGGTTTTGAACTGTTCAGTATTAAGAGATTTGTATTTATACTCGTTCAAAAGACCTCGCAATGTAGTATAATATGCTTCTTCACCGATTAATTCTTTTAGCAAATGATAAATGAAACCGGATTTTTTATAAGTTAAAGCTGTATTAAACAGGTCATTTAATTCTAAACCGTAAATTGCAGGTAGTTCTATTCCACCATACCAAAGATAAATCTGACGCGCATAATTTAATGAATAGTAATAGCCAATATCACCATACATTTCAATATACCACAGAGCTTCAGACCAGGAAGCACCACCTTCATTAATCCAAATATCATTCCATGTTGAACAGGTAATTAAATCACCGAGCCATTGATGAGCTAATTCATGAGCAAAATCGCTGTCATTCCAACCTCTTAGCCATCTTCTGTTAACCATAGTTAAAGTCTGGTGCTCCATTCCACCCATATCGTAAGGTTGAACAACAACTATACCATATTTCACAAACGGATAGGGTATAAAATGGTTTGAAAAACATTTCATCATTTCAAGAGTATTCCTTACAGCATAGCGAGCATTATATTTCGAACCATCTGTTGCAGTGTCGTCATAATCTTTTTGCCATACATAATACTTTACTTCAATAGAATCCTCCGGATTATCTTCTGGTTTGTACCAATCAGAAAATTCTTTGAAAATAGAAGCAGTAGCTGAAATTAAGTAAGTAGCAATAGGAGTGGAATCTTCCCATTTATATATCTTAGCATTTATATGTTCAAGAACATCAGTTAACAATCCATTAGCAGCAACAGTATATTCTTTTGGTACTTTTACCCGAATTGTAGCTATAGCTTTATCGTGTGGCCAGTCGTTGCACGGCATCCAATACTTTGCATCTACCGGTTCACTCATCAAATAAGCCAATCTTTCTTCAACGAATACAGAATCTCCTGCCTGCCCTTGCCCTACATAATGGCCTTTTTTATAGAGATAAAATCCTAAATTGTTATTCCCAACGTATTTATAATTAATAATTACATCAAGAGTATCCCCTTTGTTTGCGGGACTTGAGAGTGGAATTGATAAAACATTATCAACTGGCTGAACTATGTTTATTTCTTCATCATTAATTACAATATTTTGAATTTCAAGATAGCCGGCATCTAAATCAAGCATATTGAAATTATCTTCATCTATTACTATTTTCATTCCAATTTCGCCATTCCAATAGCGGCTTTCACCAACAACTGAGGTATCCCGAAGCATATTTTCCCAATCAAGAAAAATATTGTATGTTAAAACGTCATAAGGTCTGACAACGACAGGTGCCTGCATTTTATCGTGCTTTTTCTTCAGTTTTAATAGTTCCTTAAAACCTAAATCCTTGGTTTCGCCCGGGGATTTTTCATTCTTTAAAAAATCGGGAATACCTTGTCCACTTGCAATAAATGACAAAGAGTATAAGCCGAAAATTATTAGAGTTAAATATTTTTTCATATACTTTTTTATAAAATTAAACAAATACTATATTAATACAATCGTATTTAAAAAAGGTTACACTATTCTTAAATCCTTTTCAAAAAAATTATTTTTGTTATTCCAAGCACTCTTTCAGTAATAAACTCATATTGTTCAGGAGTTACAATACCCTCTTTAGAAGAAATTTCTATAGAAAGAATAGCATTAAAAGAAATTAAATCATTTTTAATTAAATCGAATAATACTGAATTAACTAAGTTAGAACGATAAGGAGGGTCAATGAAAATCAAATCGAATTTTAAATCTTTTTTCGATAGTAATTTAATTGCTTTTAAAGCATCAATTTTGAATATTGAAAAATCATCTTTTTCAAAATCTAAGTTGCTAGCGTTTTTCTCAATACATTCAATAGCAGTTTTATTGGAATCAATGAAAAAAGAATGCTTAGCACCACGGCTTAAAGCTTCAAAGCCCATAGCTCCACTTCCAGCAAATAAATCAAGAACAATAGAATCTTCAATATCAATATAATTATTAAGAATGTTAAAAACGGTTTCTCTGTTAGAATCAGTTGCTGGTCTGGTGCTTTGAGATATTTTTCCAATTAGTTTTCTTCCTTTTTTCTCGCCGCTAATTATTCTCATAATTGAACCTTAATTTTTGTATGCTTTGGTTTAATGGAAGCACCGATACAAGACGGATAGATATGAAAACTTCTGGAACAATAATCCTGATGTCTTTTGTCAAGCGATGTTTTTACCATTCTAAAAGGATTAAAACGAATAGTTTGCATAACAATACCATTCAAAGCATTAGTCGCAATATCGAATATTTCTTTTGTTAAGCCATTTCCGAAGAAAAAGGCATTATCAACGAATACAACATAGTTCTCTAAAAATTTTGAAATTTCATTATCGCAAATAGATGCAATTTTAACTGGGTCATTCATCGAAACTACATTATAGTACGCTGGCTGTTCATCTGCTACTAAGCTAATATCTACAAAATTCTTTTGAACATCAAAAAAAGCAGCCGGCTTATCTTTTTCTTCAGGGTAATTATAAAAAAAGGAATTATGTGCATTTAACTGGCATAAATCAATGTTTTCAATTGGTATATTATAAGGCGCAACTACATTATTAAAGTATTCAATTATTGATTTGTTTATTATAGTTGCAAGAAGATTTTGGCTACTATCATTTTTTGGTTTTAATGGAGTAACGAAAGCAGAAAATTCATTATTCTGCAAATTTGGATATGCCTGACGGATTTCCAGACCAATTAATTGTCTCAATTCGTTTTCAGATATATTTTTCTTACCCGGAATCTGGGTAACAAAAATCTCTTCGCTTGGCAATGTTATTGATATTTTACTCGCTTTAGGGGCTAATTCACTTAATAATATTTCTAATTCCTGTGAAGCAAGTTGAGATTGGTCTGAATCAAAATTTTCTAAGTCAATTGAATTGTCTGTTGATGCAATATCATGCAATTCCAAACCTTCATCTGTAAATTCAGTAAGAGTTGAATAAACCCTATCAGTTCCAAAGTGTATAGATAAAATTTTTTCCATATTAAATGCTTTTCAATATATTTAAAATATTAGATAACTCACTATGAATATGTTTTAATAATGTTTTATCAATCAAATCCTTTTGGGCAACAGCTTTTTCTTCAATATCTTTTGTAACTATACTATTTTTATTTATGTTGCTATTCAAAAGTATAGAATTATTCTTTTTTAATTGTTTCTTTTCGATAATTTTATCTATTTTTTGTCTTGCCTCACTTATTGTAAGTTTATCCTCTCTTATTAGTCGTTTTATTCCTTTAAGAATGTTTAAATCGTTTTTTGAATATGACCTGTTGCCACCACGGTTTTTTTTTGGTTTCAACTGGGGAAACTCTTTTTCCCAGTATCTTAAAATGTGCTGTTCTTCATCAAGAATTTCACTTACTTCACTAATTGAATAATATAATTTTTCCATTTTATAATATCGTCAAATGTTTTTTACTTATATTAAAAAATAATAAATATTTGATTAATATACAACTATTTTCTTTTATCTGATAATATTTTGTTAATAGATTTTTTTAATTAATTGAATTATATAATTTTATAACTGTGAAAGTTCTGGATTTTAATTGTGATTTTCGATTTAAGAAGAAAAGTGGCTTTAAAAAAGTATCAACAATATGATTAACCCTATGGCTGATACGTTCTCTTATAGCCATACCATCAACAAGTTGATAGTATGGCTTGGAATTTTTAATAGTTGAAAATACACTTTCTTAAGTTAAACTCTAACGATTATACACATCTTTAAAAAGTGCTGCTATTCTACTTATCCCGTAGGGA
>DAIOVK010000280.1:0-4694 GCA_036759045.1 Kapaibacterium sp. (SeqCode)
AAGCAATCTTTCCGATAAAACTTCCTCGTCCTATGCTGTCGGGAGCAAGCCCGCCTTGCCCGAGAGTAGTTAAATTTATTTTTAAAGAATAGTAATTTGGTGCAAAACTTTGGAAAGTAATAACGCCATAGCCATAATTTGTTGAATTATATTTTGTACTAATATCAACAATTGGGTTTGTTTGGTTAATATTATTCGAAATACTGTCGGTGGAATTATACGTTTGAGTAGCTGCCGGCGTTAGAAAAGTTGAATCGTATTCCAATGTAAGAAACGAAGAACCTAATTTAGGAGCTAAAGCAGAAAGGGATTTTGCCCATATTTCAACGATAATCTGGTCGTAAGCACGCCTTTGCTTCAATGTAAATTCGAGCTGCTGCGCAGTAACATCGTTAAGCAGTATAAAAAGCAACAATATATATAATATTTTTTTCATAGTATTCTAATATACAAAAATATTCCATTCAAAATATTTTAAAGCAAATATTATGCCTTTTTGTTTAGAAGGTTTAGAAAGTCTCTTTTCCAAGTCATACTATCAACAAGTCGATAGCATGACATATAGCTGTATCAGCTTGCTGCTTGTATGACTGGAACAAAATGAATATTCGTTTGTCTTTGAACTGTGATTTTTATGATTTATTTGATGAAGATGATGAAGAAAGAGAATATGGAATATCTTCTTTATACTCAGCCACTAGTGTAGTAATTCGTTAAAAGACTTACTATTTTATGTCATTCCGAAACGAAGTGAGGAATCTCACAAATTCTTGTTATCACTGAACTTGAGATTCCACGCTGCGCTCGGAATGACAAGATATTTTAGTCTGGTTTTCAAATGGATATTACACTAGCTTTAGCTAGTGGAGAAAAATATAATTCCACCCTCAAACCTTTTCCACAAGCTAAAGCTCGTGGCTATTCAATTTTCCAAATCCATAGGATTGTTATCATAATAGAAAAGGAAAAATAAAGAACGAACGAACAGCGTAGCTGCGATATCATCTTTACGAAATTTTTTCTTTGTGATTGTTTTTCATTTCTATTACGATGTCGCATCTTCGTTGCTATTTCTTTTAATGTCAGACACTTTCTTAAGTGTCTGACATTTGAAAAAAAAATATGACTGGAATTATTCTCAAGAGTGGAATGCGAAAGTTGAGTTAATTAATAATTTTAATCCTAAAATGAGAAATAAAGAATTACGAAAGCTAAGTGACTAAAAATATCTTATTAATTTTTATAAATAATGAATTTCTAAAAACATAGTTCTGTAAAGGATATTCAAATAGAAGAGAAAAAAAATTAAAATTATTTAAAAAAAATAAAAAATATTTCTTGATTATTTAAAAAATCTAATTTATTTTGCATAAACTCAATTTACCATTTGCAGCAATGGTAAATTACAGTCCAAAAAGTTAAGAATTTTGTAAGCACATAAAATACAAGCTGTTAATTATATTCTGTTTTGTAAAATTTAACAGAATGGCTTATTTTTTCTATTTATACAACAGGTAAAGTGGAAAATATTAATAATATTGAAATGAAAAAGTTAGTGCTAAAGCTAATTTTACTTTTTGTTTTTTTTGTGTTATTAATATTAGTTGCAGTAAGATGGAACGTTCAGCAACCAGTAAAAAATTTAAGAATTGTAGGGACATCAATTATTCCGGAAGATGAAATTGCCAGTTTATTAAAAGGAAAAGTAATTGATACTCCAAAAAGCAATATTAAACTATCAAGATTAAAGGAAGAAGTTCATTCTGTTCCACTAATTGACGAGGCGTATAGTTCGTATAAAACAGCAAATGAAATCGTGATAGCAGTAAGTGAAAAGCAAATTGAAGCACTTTTAATTGCTGATAATGAAAAAAAGTATTTTGTTGATTCCGATAGTAAGCTGTTGAATTATAAGTTATATAAAAATTTGCCGGACTTACCTCTTTTAAGAGATATAACAAACGGAGAAAAAGTAGATACATTGCTTTTACAAAATGCTATATTATTAATAAAAAAAATCAAGCTAATTGCTGATTCAACTTTGCTTAGAGAAATTTCAGAAATATATTTTGATAAGAATAAGCGGGCTTTTATTTTGATATTTAACGACTATGGACGTGAAGCGATAGTAGGAAATAAGGATTTATTCGATAGCTCCTTAGAAAAATTATCAATTTATTTTCAAGAAAAAAGAAAAAATAATATTTTAGAACAAGTCAGTTACATTGATTTAAGATATTTAAATTCAATATATTTTGCATTTAACAAATAAAATTTGAGGAAAAATGTCGCAACAACAAACACAGGCAAACCCAATTAGCGATGAACAAAGTATTGCAGTTGGATTAGATTTAGGCACCTCGAAAGTATGTGTTATAGTTGCTTCTCAGAGCTTAACTACCAAAGCAATTAATATTTTGGGTATTGGCGTTGCCGAAAGCTACGGAATGAAGCGTGGCGTTATTTCTAATATTGATAAAACGATTCAGGCAATACAAAAAGCAGTCGAACAGGCAGAGCAACAATCTGGTATAAAAATCAAAGAAGTTGTTGTTGGTATTGCCGGCGACCATATTGAGTCTTATCAAACTAGAGGAATAGTAGGTATTTCCAATCCAAATGAAGAAATAACCAAAGAAGATGTTGAACGTGTGCTTGACGAATGTAGAAATTCCAATCTACCTTTAGAAAGAAAAATCCTTCACATTATCCCTCAGGAATTTATAATTGATAAACAAGATGGGATATATGACCCGGTCGGTATGTCAGGAGTTCGTATGGAAGCAATAACTCACATAGTTACCGGTTCGTCTTCAGCAGTTAGAAATATATATAAATGTATTGAAAGATTAGGAATAACCGTTAAAGATGTTATTTTAGAACCAATCGCCAGCAGCTATTCTGTTCTTTTTGAAGATGAAAAAGAGTTGGGAGTTGCATTAATTGATATTGGTGGCGGTACAACTGATATTACAATTTTTGAAGAAAATATAATAAGGTTTACAAAGGTTATTGCACTTGGCGGTATGCTTGTTACAAGTGATATTAGAAGTGTTGTTGCGATTCCAGATGTTCAGGCAGAACGCATAAAAATTGAATACGGTCATTGCTACGCTCCGAATCTAATTGACGATGAAGAATCGTTTATGATACCGGGTATTTCAGGACGAAAGCCCAAGGAATTAAAAACAAAGGAATTATGCCAAATCATTCAACCCAGAATGGAAGAAATATTCCAGTTTGCTTTGAGCGAAATACGTAATTCCGGCTATTCCGGGCGTCTTGGGGCTGGAGTAGTTCTGACAGGTGGCTGCTCTCTTTTAAGGGGAGCCGAAGATTTAGCAGAGGAAGTTTTTGGTATGCCAATAAAAATGGGTATTCCATCTATAAACAGTTATTCCGGATTAGCCCGCGAGGTCAATAATCCTTGTTTTTCAACTGCAGTTGGCTTAGCGCTTCATGCATTGAAACTGGAAGAATTTAACGAAGTGGTTGAAAACGAAGAAAAAACAACAAAAAAAGTAAAAAAAGATTCTATCTTTAATAAATTTAAAAATTATATTAAAGATTTATAGCATAAAGAGAAAAATGTTTTATAAATAAATTAAGGGGGGCCTTATTTATGCCGATTGGTATTGAGCTTGATAATACACCGCATGATGGTGTAAAAATTAGTGTTTTCGGGGTAGGTGGCGCTGGTGGAAATATTGTTAACAATATGATTGCGGGAGGACTTCAAGGTGTTGAATACATTGCAGCAAACACCGATAAACAGGTTCTTGATGTTAATTCTGCCCAGACTAAATTACAAATTGGTAAACAGACTACCGGTGGTAAAGGTGCCGGTGGCAATCCGGAGGTCGGAAAAAAATCGACTGAGGAATCATTGGAAGAAATTAAAGAAGCTATCAAATACTCTGATATGCTCTTTATTACTGCCGGTATGGGTGGCGGTACCGGAACAGGTGGCGCTCCGCTTGTTGCTAAATTAGGACAGGAAGCTGGAGCTTTAGTAGTCGCTTTTGTTACTACTCCGTTTACCCGTGAAGGTAAGCACAGGCACAAAATTGCTGAAGAAGGTATTAAAGAGTTAAGGCAGTTCGTTGATGCTCTAATTGTCATTCCTAATCAAAACCTAATTGAAATTTGCGACAGGGATATGCGTTATAAAGATGCTTTAATGAAAATAGACGATATGCTTTTTAACGCTACTCGCGGAATCCTCGGTATTATTACTGAAATTGGGCTTATTAATATTGATTTTGCCGATGTTTGCACAATATTAAGAGGAAAAGGAGATGCCCTAATCGGTACTGGTCTTGGTAGCGGAAAAAATCGGGCAGCCGATGCTATCCACAACGCTCTGAATTCTCCTTTACTTAATGGTTATTCTATTAATGGCTCAAAGTCTGTTCTCGTTAATATTTACGCCGGTGACGATTTCTCATTTGGCGAAAGCGATGAAGTATTAGCTGAAATTAACAAAACAGCAGGTGAAGACCTTAACCTAATCCAAGGTATCGTTCTTAAACCAGAAATGGAAGGACAAATGATGGTTACTATTCTCGCTACTGATTTTATTATTAAAAAAGAAAAAGAATTGCAACCTAGAGAAAACATTAAAAAAAGTATAGATGACAAAGATACTTTATTCCATCCAAATCCTCCAATTCCTCTTCCTCGTGGTTTAAACA
>DAIOVK010000281.1:0-4693 GCA_036759045.1 Kapaibacterium sp. (SeqCode)
TTTTTATATTATTCTTATATTACACACACTTATGACAACTAGGAAAGTTGAGTTAATAATTAATAATTAATAATTAGTTTATGGCTGTTAGCTAATTCCTGCTTTCTTCAAAAATAAAGACATCTTCAATTTTCATTTTAAAAAATTGTGCAATGTCATAAGCTAATTTTAACGAAGGATTATATTTATTTTTTTCAAGGAAAACAATTGTTTCTCTGCGTACCCCAACTGCATTAGCAAGCTGGTCTTGAGTTACATTGAACCTCGCTCTGAATTCCTTTATCCTGTTATTCATTTTTGATTCCTACAAAATAAATAACCACCCAGGAAATGAAAAAAATCACAGCCATTCCCAAAATCCCCCAACCAAAAAGCACTTCGTTATCATTTCCACCTTTTCCTGCTATATACATAAGCACCAGCCATAAATAGATAGAAATAAAGTAGGAAACAGCAGCAGCTTTTTGCATAATCTTTTTTGACAGTTCATCTTCTGCTGGTTCGCCACGCTTTTCACTTTTAAAGCGCTTTATTCCGATGAAAACCGCAAATCCAACTATAATTATAATTATTGGAAATTGAAGATTTTCGCTGATTTCCATCGAAGAACCAGCAGAAAAGAACCAAAAACCCACAGTAATAAGCACCAATACTACTACTCCAAATATTAAGTATGACCTTTTCATAAAAACTCATATGTATTATAAATCTAACATAATGTTATATTATTCTAATACAAAGTTAATAATATCTAACATTAATTGCAAAATTTTTTTTAAAAAAAGGTGGGTTAAATAACTGAATAAAAAAACTGATTGCATATAAAGGAAAGGAGTTATACCAAACGGCTAACAATAATGGTAATATAATCAGTCATTCTGATGCACAGCGAAGAATCTCACAAGTCATTGCTAACACAGAGTTTGAGAAGTTTAAGTCAGATGTCCTACATCTTCGAGATGTAGGACATCTTATAGTTCTATAAGCTAAATATTATCAATGACTTGTGAGATTCCTCACTTCGTTTCGGAATGACAGTGTAAATTTTTGTATATAAAATATTGCTAAAGTTAATAAAATAAACTATCTAAACTTTCTAATCTTTCTAAACTTTATTACTTTCCATACAATTCCTTAAACGCTTCGAAAACACTATTTACGGGTATTTGGTCTAAGGTAGTGTTTTTTGCATAAAGCATTTTGTAAGGACTATTATATGGCGTCCAGGGCATTCCGAAGTTACCATCTGTTATAGTATAAAGGCAGATGCAAGGAACTTTAAAGCAGGCAGCTAAATGAACTGCTGAAGTGTCTGGTGTTAATAAATAACTGCATTGAGCTATCATTGCTGCAAAATCATCGAAATTCCTGGTAAATGGGGCAATTCTGCAATTAGTCTGAGCTTCTATTTCCTTTAATATTCCTAAATAATCCTTTGTTCCAAAGAGAACTACTTCAATTTCCGGATATATTCTATTTATTTCATTGATTAGGTTTATATTATTTTCTATTCCCCAAAATTTAGCTTCACTTGAACCAGATAGATTTATTCCTAAAACAATAGTTTTTTTAATTTCGTTTTGATGTATTTCTGAAAAAAACTTTTCAGCAAAATCCATTGCAGAATTTGGAAGTTTATACTCAAGTTCAAAATTTTGTTCATTTGGATTAATGTTAAAAGGTAAAAGCAAATTTGAAATTCTGTCAATTATATGATAATCATTTTTATTTTTAAGTGGAACAATATAGTTATAAATTGAAGAATTTGATTTTTCAAGTCCGAGCGAATATTTTGGTTTGATATATTTTAATAAAAAAGAAGAAGTAGCAGAGCTATTGTCAAACAAGTCAATGCAAATGTCGTAGTGCTTTTTTCTCAGTTTATTGAGGAATGAAAATAATTTTAAATTTTTTGGTAGTATGTATTGTGAATTAGTAAAATCAATTATACATTGTTTTGCAGACTGGTTTTTTTCACTTAAAATTATGTCAATGACAGATTTTTTAAAATTATGTTTTAAAATTTTAAGTAAAGGAACAGATATAAGCAAATCGCCGATTCTATCTTGCCTAAGAATTAAAATTTTCCATTTTTTATTTTGCTCAAAAATATTTACTGGCTCAGTAATCTTTTGCGGTTTTTTATTTGACTGGATACTTTCAATGAAAAATTTCCTAAACTGAATTTCAATTTTCTTAAGAATTTTTTTCAAATTACAACCTACCAGTTATGAGAGTGGCAGATGCTAAAACTTCGATAACTTTACCATTTTTATCTGATTCAAAAGGAGAAACATTGACTAATACTTTTCTATTTTTATTGGAATAAAAAAACTCAGTGGTTTCACCTTTAAATGCTTTATCAAAATATAATTTACATTCTAAAAAATAATCGTCGAAAGCAAAATCTTCAAAAGTCTTACCATAATAAAAAGCAGTAGAAAGTCCCAACTCTTCAACGTTTTTACCTTCGCTAAAAGAAACATAATATTTACCATCGTCCCCGAGCTTAAAACGTAAGATATGAACGTTTAAATTTGACACTGTCTTTATGTATTCATTGAAAATGCGGTTTTTTTCTTTTTCTATTAAATATTTTTCTGTAATATCTTTTAAAGATACAATAATGAAATCAGTTTGAAAATTAAGACTAAATTCAGAAAAATCGAATTGTAATACAAGTTCATTTATAGTATGGTTCACATTTTCTGAATTTGATTCGAAATGTAAGTAATTTTTGTCGTTATCTTTTATTCTGGTTATTACTTTATTTAATATTAATTCTACAAACTGGTGTTTTGAAAAACCAAGTGAATCGTAATAACTATCTATAATTAATTTGAAAGCAGCATTATTCCTTAATAATCTCAATTCCTTACTTAAAACAATAATTCCTTCAGGCAGAAAATTGAAAATATTACTCATTTCATTGGAAAAATGCTGTTCGTTAAGTAGTAATTCAGTATGTGCTAACTTAAGTTTAGTAATATCAATACCTGAACCAATTACACCGACAATTTTTCCGTCTTCAAAATCCGGAACAAGCCGCATTAAGAAAATTATATCATACATCGAAAATTCAGCACTTACAACTTTACCACTATAGGATTCGTCAAGAAGTTTTGTTAGATTTGATGCATCTTCTTCACTTAATAAGTCATTAATCGTTTTGTCATAACTATTATCAGTTGTTAGTTCAAAATGATTAGCAATTATTCCATCACAAAACACAAAATAATAATAACCATTATCTTTGCGTATCATTTTAAATACTATACCTTCAAAGTTTTTTATTATTTTATTGTATTCTTGCTCAATAGTTTCGATATTATTTGACAATAAATTATTCATTATATATTTTTTTAATTGTAAACATTTAAAATTAATAAAAAAAATTATATTTTACAATTATTTATGAATTTTTTTGTTACTTTTAAAATAGCTTAATATTTATTAACTTTGTTATTTTTTAAAATCAAATATGGAAAACAATTTTAGTAAAGTTCCAGAATGTAAAGATGAAAACTCATTAATTGACCAATTTTTAAGTTTTGTAGAAATTGTAAAGATATTAAGAGAAAAATGTCCATGGGATAACAGGCAGACAAATGAATCAATAGCCGCACTAATCGTAGAAGAATCTTATGAAGTATTAGATGCTATTCATAAAAAACAAGATGGAGAGTTTGCAAAAGAGCTTGGTGATTTATTCCTTCATATCGTAATGCACGCTGTAATGGCTCAGGAACGCGGAGCTTTTGAACTTATTGATGTAATAAAACTAATCAAAGCAAAATTAGTTCATCGCCATCCACACGTCTTTGGAAACCTTTCCGTAAATGGCGAAAGCGAAGTACTGCAAAACTGGGAAAGTTTGAAACTCAAAGAAGGTAGAACTTCGATGCTTCAAGGCGTTCCGAAAACTTTACCATCACTACTTAGGGCGCAACGCCTTCAGCATAAAGCGGCTCAGGTCGGTTTCGATTGGGCTGACAGAAATGGGGTGTGGGATAAAGTTGAAGAGGAAATGAAAGAGTTTCGTGCTGAACTTTCTGATAATAATTTCCAAAATGCAGAAGAAGAACTCGGAGACCTGATTTTCTCTATTGTTAATGCTGCACGCTTTGAAGAAATTTATGCCGAAGAAGCATTACAAAAAACTAATGATAAATTTACCAAACGCTTCCAATATATTGAAAAAATAGCTAAGGAAAAAGGTGTTTCTATGAAAGATATGTCCCTTGAAGAAATGGACGCTATCTGGAATGAAGCAAAAAAAATACCCGATTTGGATTGATTGTCAAAAAATTCTCCTTCCCATTTGAACTTGGGAAGGAGAAATAAACTCAAATCTACTCCGCTTTAATCAGTTTCGTTGCTGTTCGTTGGTTGTTTGCATTTGTAATAATGTAATACATTCCTTTGGGCAAACTTGATATATCAATTGATTGTGAACTTTCACCTGCTTCTGAAAAGCAATTTACTGCAGGTAAAGCAGTGTTACCCAATATATCAAATATCTCTATTTTGAAAGACTGCGGATAATCCAAATTAATTTTATATTCAAATTTGCTTGATGCCGGATTTGGAAAAACCTGAGAAGAGTTTATTTGTTCTAATTCTTCATTTACACTAGAGAAACCATCTTCATCATATTTAAAAACTTTACCATCAAAAGTGCTTATCATAAATT
>DAIOVK010000282.1:0-4681 GCA_036759045.1 Kapaibacterium sp. (SeqCode)
ATTTATTAAAAAAATAAATAAAGTATTACGTAAATTTGGGAGAGTTAGAGATTAATATAAAAGTCATACTATAAACTTGTCGTGTGTATGACTTTTATAATTATTTGCAATATTGATAGTTACCTGCTAAAAAAGCCAAAGTGGTTCATTAGGAGCGTAGCAAAGAATCCAGAAAAATGTTCTTTAAACAATATACTCTGGATTCTTCACTTTGTTCAGAATGGCTGACAAACGTTAGAATGCCATTGGTAATAAACTCAGATTAACAAATTCTAAAAAGAAAAATCAGTCCTCTCCCCTATTTCTTCTTATTCATCTCCATAAAATCTTCCTGAATTGTCTGACCGAATAGGCGAGAAACTTCCGATGAAGCATTACGAACTGCCTTTCTTATCTCGTCTTCTGTTAAGGAAGCAAGCATTGCTACTTGTGTCGCATCGTTTAGTGTGCGTTCTAAACCGGATTTGCTATTGTAATTTGTAGTTGAAAAGCGTAATTGAACATTTTCATTTTCTGAATCTTCCCAAACTATCCCACCTGTTTTTCTATCGGTAATCCTAGTTGTAGCTCCAACATTTAAATAAACTCCAGCTGAACCTGATGTGATTTCGCATTTATCTAATGCAACAACACAAATATAATCATATTCACCTGCCACATCATATTCAGTCTGAATCTGAAAATATTTAATCAAAGTATTTTCAATTCCCAGAGATATTGCCGCTGCAACTGAATCAGGATTGACTGCTTTGGTAAATTTATCTTCAATATCATTTCCTATAAATGCACTTCCAATAGACAATGCTGTCCGGGAGAAAAACTCTGCATCGCTTTCTTTCTTTGAATGTGTATTTGTTGAATACTGATGGACTTTGTTGATATCTGAACCAAATGCTTTCTCAAACAATACTTTTGATTTTGCCATATTATACTGAGAAAAATTGTTTGTATGCGAACAGGAAGAGATGACTAATGCTAAAAGCACTACAAATAATGTTAGTTTAAAAGTTTTCATAAGACCTCAAATTTAGTTGTTAATTATTAATTATTAATTGTTAATTATTAATTGTTAATTGAAGAAAGATTAACAATTTTTTCTCTCTCTTTAAATAAAATATTTATAGTAAATCATTTATAAAATTATTTACAAATTAACAAATATTAAATAAAAAGTAGCGTATGACGAATAATCTCATATTTATAAACTTTTTCCAGTGTATCTTTTATTATAACTCACCTTACGCATTGGCAATTTAATGTTAAAGTTTCATTGTTAAATCATTGTGTTCTTTGTGGTTATTTCTTTTAACACAAAGAGCACAAAGTATTTCACTAAGAACACAAAAAAATTTTAAAAAAGTAATAATTCTCAAATTAATAGTTATTTACTATAAAAGTTATAATAAATATTTTGAGTAAAATGAGCAATAAACCACCAAGAACACAAATGCTCTTTTTAAGTGGGATTAAAAAAGTGAATAAAAACTTATATACACAAATCTTTTTCATACTTCAAGAGGAGAATGCGTAAGGTGTGTTAATAATTAACAATTAACAATTAATAATTAATAATTAACAATTAACAATTAACAATTATTATTCGCTTTCTTCAAATTCGTCGAATAAGCTAAGGATTTCATTTTTAGTTTTTGCTTCAATAATATTAGAGCGCAAATATTCATTATTTAAGAGACGCGATATTTTGCTTAATAATCTAAGATGATTTCCAACATTATTATCTTTACCAATTAAAAGAAATGCAATATTAACTGGCTTATCGTCCAAAGATTCAAATTCGACTCCTTGTTTTAAAACGATTAAGGCACCGGTTTCATCAGAAATATGATTAGTTTTGGCATGAGGCAGAGCAATACCTTTTCCCACTCCTGTTGACATCAGTTTTTCTCTATCCCATACTTGCTTTTTTACTTCTTCAATATTTATAATTTTGCCAGTTCTTGCGGCAATTTCAATAAGTTTATCTACCAAAACAGTTTTTGAACTAATATTTGGCAACAATTCAATATTATCTTTATTAATAATTTCAGTTATTTTCATAATCCTCCCGATACATCAAAATACAAAATATCAGAACTCCTGACCACTCGTAGTTTGGTATTTCGCATTTTTTATAATAATAAATTAAATTTAAAAATGAGTATTTCCAATAGGTCATTAGTCATTAGTAGTTACATACTAATAACCAATGACTAATGACCAATAATAATAAAATACTAATTGCTAACTGCGAAATTGGTTTTTACGAACCAAATCTCCTAACTCCTTTATTATCGTTATGGAGTCAAGAGTTCTGAATCTATTCATCACGCCATTGAGTTAAAAGTGAACTGTATTTCCTGGCAATAGCAATAGCAGAATCATACTGGTTGCTTTCTGCGAAAATTTTGAATGCACCTTTTTCTTTGTCTGGTAAAAGCAAAACAGAACTATTATCGAAGAATATTTTTACTCCTTCAATAAGCTCTCTTTTAAATTCAGAAGAATGTTCCATAGCTTTTCTCATTACAGTTCCTTTTGATTCCCATGGACACTCAATTTCAGAAATGTATTGGAAACGGCGTGGAAGCATTTCATCAAGTTCAGAAATCTTATAATTAGTTAGTGCAAGCATTTCTAAAATTTTCCCTACAGAATACATACCGTCAGCAGCAAATAAGAAATCAGAGAAAATAAAACCACCCCAAACTCCACCAACGAACAATACTTTCGGGTCATCTTCATTTTCAATGCGAGTAGCTTCCATCATATCAGAATGGGAATTTTTTACCCGAAATACTTCTACGTTATAATCTTTGGCAATTTCTTCAATTTCGTTGCTTGCAACAATAGAAATTCCAATTCTATATGGTTCACGCTCACGGTTTGTTTCGAGGAAAAGTTTTGTAACTATGCTTAACAAACGAGCAGGTGAATAAAGAACTCCTCTTTCATCAACTACAGAAATTTTTTCAGCTCCCGGTTCTAAAACGAATCCAAGTTCGTACCCAAGTGAACGCATTATTTTAACAACCTCTTCACCTTCCTGAGGTTGAAGATTTATAGCAGATTTATATTTATGAGCATCAACATAGTCATGAAGCGATAAAGCATCAATGTTTAATTTTCCAAGAATACTGGGATAAATATTTGTAGCAAGCCCATAAGAATAATCCATTAATACTTTAAACTTTCTCTTTTTTATTGCATCTTTATTTAATGAATCCAAAAATCTGTCAAGATAAATCTCATTTGTTCTTTCCGGATAGCGTATTTCACCAACTTCTTCATAATGAACGCGTCTAATATCTTCACCATAAAAATATCTTTCAATGGATTTTGTCCTTGCAGTACCAATATCGCGACCTTCATTATTAAAAATTATAATATCGGTCATATCAGGATTGCGTGGAGAACGTCTGACGTGAAGTCCACCGGCATATTTTCCTGTGCGAATTTCCTGCCTTGTCTGAGGTATTGATATCGTTTGCAAATCGTTAACATTCACTCCTACTGAAGCAAGACCAGATGTAATAGTTCGTTTTAAAAGACGTGATAAGCTATCGGGGTCACGACTTGCAAGAAAATTAGAATTAGGCCCGAATGTCATACCAATTGCTGCACCAAGTTTTGCTCCAAATTCCGGGTGGATTTCAATATTAGAAATACCAGAAATACGGGCATCAGTAAATAGCTCACCCATCCATTTCTCCTCCTGAACTAACGAACGTGAAAGAGTTGCTCCGTTATGAACCTGTTTGTTAGGCCAGAGCTTAATATTTGGTAATAAGTTTGTATTTTCACCTATTATACAATAATCAGAAATAAAGACATTTTCAAAAATAGTCGCGGAATTTCCTATTTTACAATGACTGCAAATTACATCATCAAACAATTCAACAAAATCACCAATTTTTACATCATTCCATATTGTGCATCTTTTGATTTTTGAACCAGTTCCAATTATAACATTATCTTCAATAACTGAATCAGTTATTTCAACATAATCTTCAATAATGGTGTTATCACCAATTATGACATTACCAAAGAATTTAGCTGTCGGAGCTATTTTTGTATTACTGCCAATTGCAATATTATCTTTCTTCTTTCCTTTGACTTCCAACTGAACTTTTTCGGCAACTGCATCGAATTGTCCTTGCTGATATTCATTTAAATTGCCTATATCTCGCCAATATCCATCTGCAATATAACCATATAAAGGAAGGTTTTTACTAAGCATAAGTGGATATAAATCTTTACTAAAATCGAATTCTGTTTTTTGGGGAATTAAATCTAAAACTTCCGGCTCAAGTATATAAATCCCGGTATTGATTGTATCCGAAAATACCTGCCCCCATGAAGGTTTTTCGAGGAAACGCGTTATCCGACCATCTTCATTGGTCATTACTATTCCAAATTGCAGTGGATTTGGAACACGGGTTAAAAGAATAGTTGCCTGTGATTTCTTTTCGTTGTGAAATTCTATTGCTTTGGTTAAATCGAAGTCAGTAAGAACATCACCACTAATTATTATAAAAGGTTCGTTTAAGTGCTTTTCAGCATTTTTCACAGCACCGGCAGTTCCATAATCAGCTTTTGCCATCTCATACTTCATATCAACACCGAATTTTGCACCATTTTCAAAATAATTTGTTATGGTTCCAGGTTGAAAATAAAGCACAGA
>DAIOVK010000283.1:0-4678 GCA_036759045.1 Kapaibacterium sp. (SeqCode)
GCACTACTACTCTATATTTACTTCATTTTTTCAACTAGGAAAGTTGAGTAATTAATCAATTCAGTTCTAAACTGTGATTGTTGTGATTAGTATGGTTCTTATGATAAAAAATTCATTTTAATCACATAAATTAAAGTTAAAAGAATGACTTCTTATTTCCAAATCCAATAATGGAAAAATGAATAAGAACACACCCCTGCCCCCAGGGCTGATACGTTCTTTTAATCCCTTTGTCTTATTCCCCTCTCGAGAGGGGATTAAAGGGGTGTGTTCTTTTTCCCTTATCTAAAAAGTACTTTCTGAATAAAGAGAAAATATATGCTTATAATTGTTTATCTCCTTGATAATGATTCAGAAGTAAAAAGTAAGAAAGAACACACCCCTTTGTCCCCTCTCAAGAGGGGAATTAGACAAAGGGATTAAAAGAACGTATCAGCCCTGCCCCTCTCAAGAGGGGAATGCGTAAGGTGATTAATAAAAATTACATAACAAAATAATTAGCTCTTTCGTCATTTTTCCAATCGCTTAAAGATAAACCATTCCTATCTTTTTCAGAAATAAGAAATTGTTCTTTTAAAGAGACATAAATATTTCTTAGTTTTTCATCACATAAAGACCAGTCAATTTCATTTGAAAGTGGGCATATACCTGCTTCGCATTTAGGATTGTATTCACCAGAGCAGTAATATTCAATGCGGGTTTCTTCAGTAAAAATATTGCCGTGAGCGAATCCGAAAGGAATCCAAATCCACTCGCTATAATCATTTGTTTTGCATTCCGGCATATCGTAGGC
Organism: Kapaibacterium sp. (SeqCode); assembly: GCA_036759045.1. Classification (GTDB taxonomy): domain Bacteria; phylum Bacteroidota; class Ignavibacteria; order Kapaibacteriales; family UBA2268; genus JAAYJM01. The sequence goes on from DAIOVK010000283.1 coordinate 794, forward strand.
GATAATTTTTCCGTAATTTGGACTGTTTTGCCTGATATCTAATATTAAATCAATCATTCTGCCATAAATTGTTCTAATGAGTTTTCCCTGAGCTGGCTGCCACTGAAAATGCAATCCCCTTATTACATTTGATAGAGAATAGCTTTCGTTCATTTGGACAAAATCTATGTTTTCAAAAATTGGTTTTAGTAATTGATTGGTTTTAAAATCACTTTGGCGGAATGGCTCTGAAAAATAGCCCCGTTCATCTTGGAAACGCCCAAACCTGATTATATTTATTTCCGGAAAAACTAAATTTTCAACTGATATAATTTTCATTTATTATAATTTATTGAAATAATAAAAATTTCTATATTTTAAAAAACAAAAATAAGAAAAAATCTGTATTTATATAAAAAAACAATAAATTAAGTGGAGTTATAAAAATTGTCATTCTGAGCGCAGCGGAGAATCTCACAAGTCATTGCTAACACGAAACTTGAGATTCTTCACTTCGTTCAGAATGACAAGGCAATTTGAATTTTTAGAACAACCCTTAAATAAATTGAAAGAAAAGCAAGTTTTAGTTGGTACGCCAGACAGGATTCGAACCTGTGGCCCTCAGCTTAGAAGGCTGATGCTCTATCCAACTGAGCTACTGGCGCAATTAGAATTACAAAATTACGAATTTTTTTTAAATTTGCAAAAAAAATAGTTTTTTTATTAAATAAATTATTTGTAATTTTGTAATAGGAAGAATTGAAAAATTGAAGAAGAGCCAAGTCCCGTGCAGCTAAGGCAAGCCCAACCCCGCCAGATCCGGAAGGAAGCAACGGTCAGTTTGAACTTAGGGTGCCACGGCAAACTTGGCTTTTCTTAATTTAAACTGATATTTTCAAAAGGATGAAAAAACAAATTATTATTAATTCTACTCTTGACGAGGTTAGAATTGCAATTACAGAAGACGAACAATTAGCAGAACTCTTTATTGATATGCCAGATAAACACCGTTCCATCGGCAATATTTATCTCGGGCGCGTCAATAATATTGTTCAATCGCTAAATGCTGCCTTTATTAATATCGGACTAAAGCAAGATGCTTTTCTGCATTTTTCCGATATTGATGAGTCCTTAGAAAATGTTATTACTGAAGAAGACGAAGACATTTTCGATTTAAGTCCTACAGACAGCAAGTCAGAAACTTCAAAAGTAGATAAAAAATTGAACAAAGAAACTGCTGTCGCCCTTCGGAAAGTAAAACAAGCTAATTCCCTGCAAACTGATAATCTTGCTTCTTTTAGCACAAAAAAGCATCGCGATATAAAAATCAATATCGAACAGAAACAGGACATTATCGTTCAGGTAACCCGCGAATCCTTTGGGACGAAAGGAGCTAAAGTAACTACTAAAATTGGTATTCCCGGGCGTTACCTCGTTTTGCTGCCTTTCGACAAATTGCTGGGAGTATCAAAAAAAATTCAATCCTACCAGGAACGCAAAAGAATTCGTGCAATAGCAAAGCCAGTAATCAATAGCGAATACGGCTGCATTATTCGCACTGCTTCCAAAGGTATGGACGAAAATGAAATCAGGCGAGATTGGAATCAGTTAGTTGCCATTTGGAAAGAAATCGAAAAAAAAGTAAAGAAACTTAACGCTCCTGCTATGCTTTATCAGGATATGCATATAGCTACAGGCACTATTCGTGATTTGCTTTCTGACGATGTTACAAAAGTCGTCATTGATTCAAAAAAGATTTATAAAGATTTATATAGTTACGTAAAAAGTTTTTCCCCTCAGGACGCTGAAAAAATTGAATATTATTCAGATAAGAAGCCAATCTTTGAGACTTACGGGGTAGAAAAAGAATTAGAAAATACTTATAAAAGAAAAATAAATCTTCAGAGTGGCGGTTCAATCATAGTTGACCAAACTGAAGCTATGTTTGTAATTGACGTAAACTCCGGACGCTCTGTTTCAGAATCACAACAGGAAAAAACCTCCTTTAAAACAAACCTTGAAGCTGCTAAGGAAATTGCCCGTCAAATCCGCTTACGTGATTTAGGTGGTATGATTATTGTCGATTTTATTGATATGGTTATCCCCGAAAATCAAAAGAAACTCTTTATGTACCTTAAAAAAGAGATGAGACGTGATAGAGCAAGAACTACAATTTATCCGCTTACAAAACTTGGTCTTATGCAGCTCACCCGTCAGCGCATTAATCAAAATATTTCTGAAAAACTTAGTCAGAAATGTCCTATGTGTAATGGAACTGGCAGAATTCCTTCTAAAGCAGTCCTTATGAATACTATTGAAAGATGGCTCAAGAAATTTAGAGTAAAATCCAAAGAGTTCAAATTGATTTTGGAAGTCCATCCACACGTTGCATCTTATTTTACTGAAGGAACTCTTTCCAAAATTACCAGGTTAATGCTCAAATATTTTACGAAAATAAAAATTCAGCAAAACGACAGGATGAATATCAACCAATTCCGCTTCTACTCAGTTAAGCAGGACAAAGATATTACAAATGAATACCTATAATAGTGATAAGTGATAAGTGATAAGTGATTAATGCATTGGGTTATTGTTTACTCAACTTCTTGTTTTCAGCGAGTATATGTAATATTATTTATTATTTTAAATGAAACTAATTATTAGTGTTGTTAAATATTTTTAACTGTCATTAGAAGCGAATATAAACCAAGACGTTTACTTCAAGGAAAATAAACTATACAAAAAGAAAGCCATACCATCAACATTTTGATAGAATGGCTTTATGTAAATATATGCTATATTAACAGGTAAACGATAAAATAGCAAAAATGACACTTTTGTTTTTTACTAATTGTTGTTGGTTTAGTATTAGAAAATACTTTGATTATAAAAGCAATAACTTATTCATTAAAAGCTTCCGAATTTGAATGCAATACCACCAGAAAAACCGCTTAATCAGAATTTTTAGTTTTTGAAAGTTCTAAACCTGAAATGAATCTGTATCCTGCTGTTAATTCGATACGAAATACTTTTAAAACGTTAATTTCCATACCTAACTGTGGCTCAAAAATAAAATAAGCAGTAGTTTCATACACATTGGAATGATGCCGATTATTATCATTAAAAAAATCGGATATTGATGATGTATAAGAAGCACCACCAGCACCAATCAGGGTATTGATTGTAAAGTGAACTAATTCGCTTGAAGAATTTATATAGCTTAAATATAGACCACCATAACCGGTTCTCAAATAAGCAATTGTGTCGTTTCTAGTGAAATAATCCGGAATTGAATGACTTGTTACTAATCCATAACCTGCGCCACCAATAGCGAAAGTACTATTAATAATCCAAGCACCTCGTCCTCCAACCAATACACCAAATTCGTCATTAACATTTGTAAATTTTACTTCAGGAGCACCATAGCCACCGGACTTATAGCTTCCACCTTCGAAAAGAGTTTGTTCTTTGGATTCTTCTTTGCTGTTTTCCTGAGAATAGAGCGGAAATACAATTGCCATTGCTAACAAGAACATTAAAATCTTTTTCATAATATATCCTATTTAGTTTAAAATACAATTTTTTACGAAAATAAATATTTTTTGTTACACTTCAAATAAGAATAAATAAAAATTTATATATTTTATACAATAATGCATTTAGCACTTTTATATTCACTAATTCAATATAAACACTTAATCCCTCCTTCCCAAGTTCAACTTGGGAAGGAGTATAAAACTAATAATTGATATTCAGAACATATCGAAAATCTCAATCTTAGTGTTATTAATGACTTGTGATTCCTCACTTTGTTTTGGTATGACGTTATCTCTTGTCATTTCGAACCCCCTGATAAAGCAAGTGCTTTATTTAAATGGAGATGACAAAATGTGTCATTCTGACGAA
>DAIOVK010000284.1:0-4659 GCA_036759045.1 Kapaibacterium sp. (SeqCode)
GAATTCTGCCTTGAATTCTCCAATTTTCAAATCAATCACAACTAATCTATTTAGTTTTCTGTTGTAAAATAGTAAATCAATAAAAAAATCTTCGTTATCAATTTGAATTCTTTTTTGTCTTGCAATAAATGCGAATCCAATACCAAGTTCAAGAATAAAGTTTTCCATTTCAATTAAAATTGCATCTTCTAAGTCTTTTTCTAAATATCTATCTTTTAATCCAAGAAAATCAAGAATATAAGGATCTTTCAAAACAATATCTTTATCAATAAAATCATTATCTTTTAATTCCTGAATTTCATAATTAATCAATTCATCTGGTTTTCTTGACAAAGCTGTTCTTTCATAAAGCATTGAATTAATTTGCTTCCTCAGTATTCTAACACTCCATTTTTCAAGCCGGCATAATTCAATGTAAAATTCTCTTTGAAGTTCATCTTTCAAAGGAAGTAATGCAATAAAATGCGTCCATGATAAATGTCGTATCAGTGAAACGACTTTTTCTTTATTCGGAAAAATTTCAACGAACTGAATCATTCGCCAAAGGTTTTTTACAGAATAGCTATTTCCAAATTCACTTATTAATTTTAATGATATATTTGCAACGATTTCTTTACCATACTCTGCTCTGCTTCCTTTTAAAATCTCTTTTTTGATTCGATTACCAATATTCCAGAAAAGCATTGTAAGATTAGAATTTACTAAATTTGAAACTGTAAAGCGTGATTCTTGAATTATATTTTTAATTTCTTTAAATAATTCATTGTCGGCATTTTTCTGAATTCTGGCTGTTTTTTTGTTTATTGTCATAAATTACACCAAAATTGATAATTTTAAGTAAAAAGAACTTTGCAATATATATGAATTCATATTCCCTCTAACCATAGTTTTGAGGATAGGGAACTGGCTTCTTATTTCTTGTATGTTTGGCATTTTTTATATAATGGTTAATGGTTAATGGTTTAATCTGCTGCCCATCTATATTCAAAATCTTCATTGGACAAGATTAAAGTTTCTTTCAATTTATTACTTACCTCAACTCCACCTGGCATCATTGGTAACATATTAAAATAGTTTCTTATTGCAAAATTAATTCCGGCTAAACAAGTTTTTGCTTTTATCCAATTTTGAGGGCTAAACACTCTATTTTGAGGCTGCTGTTCATTAGCAGCGGCTTCTAAAGCCATATTTAAGCTAATTCCAGCTATTTGAATAATATCATTAACCATGCCACAACTTGAAGCCTTTTCCCAGCAACTGCTTGGGTTTGGGACTCTATCTGATTGATTATTCGATATAGCATAGCACATTGAAATAGCATACAGATGATGAAAAGGTGCGTATGCTTTCATTGCTAACAAAGTAGGGTTTAAACTTAATGAATTGCTTTCATTCCAGCATTTCATAATCTCTGACATCCAGAAATTTAATGTCTGAACATTTTCAGGTTTATAGTCTCTTTTAAAAAGAATATCAAAATATTTATCAAAAATTTTTGTTTCACCATATGAAATATTTGGCCTTTGTGAATGCCAAGCAATTAGCCACTTACCAAGATCTGATAAATCAACTGAATAAACTTTATCTTTTTCAGCTGGAATTACTTCACCTCTTTTTGTTTTAAAGTAACCTTGAGGAAATTTTTGCTCAAATAATCTTTTTATATTCAGAACACGTTTGTCGTTACTTCTTAAATCTCTTGGTTTTACTGCACTTTGAGAATTTGTATTGATGCTAATTCTATCTGCTCTATCTCTTTGAGGAATTTCATAAAATCTAAAAAGAATATATGATTCATTAAGTGTTTTTACTTTTTCACTACAACTAAGTATTGTATTTAAAGATTGACAGCCGTTTACAACTTGTAACCCATATAGTTTTAATTTACTGTTTTCAATAATTAACTTGTTGCAAATGGCTGTTATACCGTTATGGAAGAAAAAGAAATCTCTATTCTTATCACTATAAATAGAATTTTTTATGCCTTTATTTACTGAATTACTAAGTCCTAAACTTTGTCTTACATTTTTTTGAAAAAGAGTTCCATCTTTTATTCCTGGGAGTCTTATTGCTTCTTTTAAAGGAATTGATGCTATAATAACTTTTGTATTAGCTATTTCTGCATCTAAATATTTACACTCACTAAGATCTAAAGCATGATTAAGTGATGGATTGTCCTTTTCTATAGCAAATTCATATCTTCTTTTTAATTCTTTATTATCTATTAAATAAATTGATGATGTAAAATCATCGTTATCAGAAAACTCTGCTAATCTTTGTTGAAATATTGCTAAATCTTGATTAGCTACTTCTGTTAATGAAGAAGTTGTTATTAATTCAAATACAATTTCATAATCATCTTCTAATGCTCTTGAAATTTCTGATAGTTTTCTTTTTAACTTGTTGTTTGCAACCTCTTGTAATTTTATTAAATCCTTAATTTGAGCCCAAGAGGATAATACTTCTCTTAATGGTTCTGCATCAATTAAATCATTATTAATAAATTTTCCTTGAATAATAAAAATAGTTGATTTTTCGTTATCAATATATATTGCATCAATCTGTTTATCATTAGGTCCGTCAGTAATATCATCTTTTGCTTCATTCATATCACGAAGAAAAATATTTCTTAAATACCAAGCAATAAAACGTTGTCCATCGTTAGAATAATTTTGTTGATAATATTGATTACTTATCTCTTCTTTAATTTTACTATACATATTTACTCCGATTTATTTGTTATAATTCTCTTTAATTTCTTTCAAGTAAAATAATCTGTATTTGTATAACATTTTTTAATAATAATATTAGTTAAATAGTGTTTAATTATGAACAATTTTTTTTGTCATTCATAAGATGAGGAGATAATAAAATATTAACTTATTATTCTCAAATACATTGAATATTTGTTAATTATTCTTACTATATAAATTCTTAATTATTATATTGTCATATTTTTCTTATATCATTAATCATTAACAATTATTCACCCTCAACTTTTCCATATCCTTTTCTGCATCTTCAAATGTTTTATATTTATATACACCTTTGGGGTATTTGGTTTTACATAAAACACTGGCTGTTTTGAATAGTTTTTCAATTCGCTTAAAATACTCTTTATCTGGCTCGAAGCACCAGAGAGCTTTTTCTGCTTCCTCAAAAGTTTTATATTTAATTACCGGCATTTCTTTTTAATAATTCTTTTAAAAATAGTAAGTCTAATTTATCTTTTTCTCTGTATGTATTGCTTTTCATTTCAACCAACGCTTTTGGAGTAGCTACTTTTACTTTAATTCCTTCAAGTTCCAATATAATAAATTAAATAATTAAATTAATTACCAAATTCTTTCAATTTTATAATTGTTAAAAGCAATGTCTTTTGAAATAATTGGTAAATTTTCTGTAATAGCTTGAGATATAATCATTCTATCAAATGGGTCTCTATGAAAAAATTCAAGATTGTAAAGAATTTCAAAATTTTTCTTTTCTAAAGACAAGATTTCAATATTTAGTTTGTTTAATTCATCATAAATATTTGAAATACTTTGTTTTAAATTTAATTTGTTCAAACTTGATTTAATTGTTATTTCCCAAATGCTTACTATACTAAGATATAATTCATTATCTGGATTATCAATTATATTCAGTGCATTTCTGCTTAATTGTTTATCATCTTCAACATACCAAATATAAGAATGAGTATCAAGCAAATATTTCATTCGGAATACTCCTTGAAATCTTCTAAAGGTTCGTCGAAATCATCACTCATATTATAAAGTCCTTTTGAAATACCAAGTCCGCCGCGGGATTTTTTATTTACTGGCTCAGCTATATTTGCTTTTTTTAACAAATCCTCAATTAAAGCATTTACTTCAATTTTATAATGCTCTGGAAGTTTTTCAAATTTTTTCAATATAGTTATAGTTGACATATTGTAATTATCTAAAATTCATAATATTAATTGTTTGACGAATTATTATAATGTTTATTTAAACTGCTTATTATTAATGTAATTAAATATCTGAAGCATTAAATATTACTTTTCCAGTCATACTATCAACAAGTTGATAGCATGACTTATCATATTCACAATATCTTACAAATTATCGCAGAAATAAATATCTTCTTCAGCAAATCTTTCTGCAACTAATCTTTTAACGTAATCGCGCAGTTCGGCAATGCTGATTTTTTCTACAATTTCGCTTGCAAAAGCATTCAAAAGCAATGCCTTTGCTTTGCTATCTGATATACCTCGTGAAAGTAAATAGTAAAGCTGTTCCTTATCAAGATTGCCGCAGGTAGCGCCGTGAGAACATTTCACATCATCAGCAAATATTTCAAGCTGTGGTTTTGAATTGATTGTAGCGTCATTTGACAAAAGAATATTTTTATTAGATTGATATGCTGTAGTTTGTTGTGCATCTTTCCATACGTAGATTTTACCATTGAAAACAGCAGTCGCTTCATCGTCAATAATGCCTTTGTAAAGTTCACTGCTTGTGCAGTTTGGCTTTGCGTGGTCAATTCTGGAATGATTATCCACAAAATCCTTATCGCCAAGGAAATACATTCCATAAAGGTTTGTCTGGCATAGTTCATCGTCAAGATATGCACCGAGAGTATTCCGATGGAAAGCACCTTTGAGCGAAATTGTATTGT
>DAIOVK010000285.1:0-4651 GCA_036759045.1 Kapaibacterium sp. (SeqCode)
GAAAAAATAAAAGTAACCTTTCGCATGACTTTTTTTCTTTCCCTTGTCATGCGAACAACTATAGATATGAAATCGCACAAATGCAAAGAATCTCGTAGAGATGGTATCGCTCCTACGGAGTTCTTTCGTTCTTAGTTTTTCCTTGCTACTAAGATAACACATCTACGATGTTTTTCTTTTTCAGTAATACAAGCAGCAATTTGTTCGCATAACAAGAAAATAGATGTTATGCGAACAAATTGTGATTTAGAACCAGATGTCCTACATCTCCTATATGTAGGGCATCTTTGTTTTCAGTCATGCGAACAACTTGCTGCTCGTATGACTTATATTTCACTATCGCACGAATTTCTTAACATTACGAAAGTAAAAAAACTAATCTTTCTAAACTATCTATTCTTTCAAAAATATAATGTTATCTCCATTGAAATAAAGGTCATCCTCTATCGGTGGCAGAATAACAGGGACACTGAAAATTAATAATTACGAAAATTCTGGTGTTATTTAACTTCATAACTTACTTATATCATAATCGCTTTCTTTCATCTTATAAACCCCATCTCTTTCCTTATCAATTTCGCCACCTTCATAGCCGCAAACTCCAACTCTTGGAGAATTAACAACAGGTAAAGCTGAATAATCGGCAAAATCATCACATTCTTTTTCGTGTTTTTTTGAGCATTTTGCACAGAAAAATGATGGTTCTTCCCAGTTACAAGCAGTACATAGATTAACAGCTGGATACTTTCCACATTTATCGCACATTATTTTAAGCGGCTCGTTACGAGAAAGCAAAACAATATCCTGATTTCCCATATCTAATTTATAACTATTTAATGCCTTTATTCTTAAAGTAGTTGTATCACCAAAATCATATTCATAATTTACCTCCAGCTTAGGAAAGAATACTTTCCCAATTTTCAAATCCTGTTCTATTTCTTCTCTTTTTATTGTGAATGCACTCATATGTCCGCAACATTCAAGCCATATATATCTTAGGAAACTGTCTAACTTTGTTAATGCTACAGTTTCTTTAATTATTAATTGCAGGAAATAAGGTCCGGAATATACCTGCAAATGACGATAGGGTTTGGTTTTGTTCTGCAATTCCTTATCTTTCAATTCATTATCAGACAAATGCTTGGCTAAATGTCTTGACATTCCTTTTTGAGAAAATATTTGATTACAAAAAAGACACTTCCCTTCAGAAACTAATACTTCATCCATAATTACACCTTTGAAAATATTTTAAATATAGAATTATTTATTTATTTTTTGTTATTTTCTAATGAAAAACTTTTTCTCAAATATAAAGAATTTTTATAAAATATAATTGTAACTTTGTTATAATCCACTTTGTAATTAAAAGAATTTTTTCAATCATATCGTTTTTGTTATTATTTTTGAGATTGTTAAAAAAAACAAAAATTGATTTTTATTATTGATTAAAAAGTATTCAAAACATTGATAATATAAGAAAATTATGAAACTTATAATATATATATTGCTTTTAATTTTTCCGGTGATTTGCTTTTCTCAAAACGATACAATTCCAAAATTAGATAGCATAGCAGTAGAAAAACAGGATACCCTTTATTTCAATAAACCATTAAAAATGCATGGAAGTTCTTTCCTAATACCTTACAAACATTATACAAAAATAAATAAAACTGATTTTGCTTTTGAGAATTACCAAACAAGTACTGATTTAATTCAAAATAAATTATTTTCTTTCCCGCTTTCGCTCGGCAATATAGGAAAATTTAATACTTTTGCAATTTATGGAGCTTATCCACAACAGCTTTGCATTAATTATAATAACCGTCCGATGTTTGATATATTTGATAGAAAATATAATTTAGAACAATTTCCCGCAGAGTTTTTTGAAAATATTGAGATATTAACCGGAACAGATGCAATCAGCTTTTCTGATAATTCGTCAGGAGCTATGCTGAACTTTCAGGAAATTACTTATAACACAAATACTCCCTTTACAAAACTATGGTTTGCACAGGCGGATTACGATTTTATAGGTGCAGATGGTATTTTCAGCCAAAATATTGCTAAAGATTTAAACTTCACTTTTGGTTTCCGCTCACTTTTTTCAAGTGGAAGATATGACAATAACTGGCTTGAAAGCTGGAATGCACGCGGTTTGCTGAGATATAATATATCGGATTTGTCAAGTATTTCAATTGTATATAATTTCGTTAATATGGGAAATGGTACAAATGGTGGTATTAAATCTGATTCTTCTGATTTTGCTGATGATTTATCTGCTGTTGTCTTATACAAAGATTTGAATGACCGCGTTTTTAGAAATGAATTTAATTTAACATATAGCCAGATTTTAAATAAAGATACAACTCAAGCATTTTCTACTTCGCTCTTCTTTGCTAATGAGGACTGGACTGTTCATAGACAGGACGATATGCTTCAAGCAAATGACACCTTGAATAATATTTATTATTCTGCCCCACAAGTAGGTATTAATTTTAGATATGAAATGTCAATACTAAAATTCTTTACTATTCGTGCTGGTACAAACTTTTTGCATTATGAACTGCCTGAAACATATTATTTCAGCAGTAAAACCGACAATGAAATTGCTTTTTTCGTTCACTCAGAAATTAAATTATCAGAGAGTTTTTCTATTATTCAAGGAAACCGCTGGACTAAGCAAAATGAAAACAGCTTCATTTCAAGCGGTGGAAAAATCTGCTATTCAAATAACGATAACCTAAATTTATCATTAGATTTATCTTATAGCGAAACCAGAAATATTCCTTTATTTACTTCTAATTTAAATAAAGAAAAGAACTTGCTGCTACTCGCAAATATGGAATTAAAATTCAGCAAATCTAAGTTTGTTCTTAATTTTTATGGTAGGAACGTTATTGAACCAATAATTTTTGAGCCGGTTTATGAAAATGATGTAATGCTCAATACAATTCCAAAAAATATTGATAGCTATTCTGTTTTTGGTGGTTCAATCAACTTTGAAACTGCTGCTTTCAAGTTATTTATAATCAATGCTCAGGTTCAATCGAATTATGTAAATAGTAAAATATTTGAAGTAAAGGATTTATTTCCGCTGTTTTATGGAAATTTAAGCATTTACTATAAGTTGCAAATCGGAGAAAGTATATTGAATGTTGGTGCAAAAGCTGGTTTAATAAGTAAATTTAAGGGATTAAGCTATGTCTCTTTTAACAGAACTTATATTTATAAAGCTGTAGAATCAGGCAATCGCTTTACCGGTTTAGATTTATTCTTATCAGCAAAACTCGGAAATGCTTATATTAAAGCAACATACCAAAATCTTTTGTCAAATGAATATTATTACGTTCCGCTTTATCCTGTTCTTGACGGTAATCTTCGTCTTTCGCTTCAGTGGAGTTTTTTTGAATAGGTGGTTCAAATGTTATAAACAACTTTCCGAAAGTTTATTAGCCAGATGTCCTAGATCTTCGAGATTTAGGATATCTTTTTTCTTATTATACAATTCTTGTGTTTTCATTGAGTTGTGAGATTCCTCACTTCGTTGCCAATGACATCTTTACGTTTGTCGGTCATTCCGAAACGAAGTTAGGAATCCAGAAAATTGTTTTTGGAACCACTATTCTCTGGATTCTTCGCTGCGCTCAGAATGACAGTATTATGCGATGTCATCTCCATTTATATAAAGCATTTGCTTCATTTTGGGGTTCGGTATGACAAGACAATTTATCATTTATCACTTATCATTAATCATTTATCATTTATCACTTATCACTTATCACTTATCACTTATCACTTATTCAAAGATTATTTTGCCTAAATTGTTGTCTAATTTTAAATTGTTTTTAATATTGTTGCCAGTATTGAGTTCTCTTCTTAAACGTTTGAAACTGAATAATGGTTCACCGCTATTTGACAAAACAATTTCACCTTGTAATAGCAGTAAAACTTTATCAATAAACTTTTTGATTTCGCTTTCACTTTGCTTGGAATATTTTCCGGAATTAATATAATTAGTTAGATAATTAAATGAGATGTCATTTTGAAAATTATCGAAAATAGCTTTGTAGTGCAATCTGATTTTGTTACGTTCTAATCTTTTATTTTCCAATTTAGTATAAATAAAGCTCCGAATAATTGGAACCAAAAAGAAAAGAGCGGAGAAGATAAACGGAATCCAGCCGAGAATAACGGCGATTGCAGTGATAGTAGAATCACCTGTTAATTGAAAACCCTGAAGTTCTTCGACCTGCATTGCCATTTCATTGGCAGTTGCAGAGAAAGAATTGGCATTAATAAAAATAAGGGAAAAAATGAGATTAAATACATTCATACCTGCAATGGCAAGGTTCCGTCCAGTTTTATTTCCAGTCAAAAGGTAAGGGGCTTCAAATTCATCCCAAAAGAGTTCAATTTCGCCAGCTTTTAAATTTGAGTTACCTTTGCTTAAAATATTTGGAAAATAAGCAATTAGAGTTCCATCTTCAGAAATATCCGGCTCACCTTGAAATTTGATTAGATATTCAGACATTTTCAATTCAGCTTCTTCGTAGCTAAGCCCTGCGAGTGCAATTAAATCGGCAGTAGTCAAAATGCTTTTATTTTCTCGCAAAAACGCAAGAACTTCCTTTTCGTTAGCAAGATGGTCAAT
>DAIOVK010000286.1:0-4636 GCA_036759045.1 Kapaibacterium sp. (SeqCode)
ATGTATATTTTCCGAATGCAATTTCCTGCCTTGGCAACATAATGCCCCGCCATAAAAACTCTTCACCCAGTATATTTAAAAACCAATAAGGTAGCCATACTAATAATAACCAATATCGCCCGCTTGAAAGTGGTTCAAAAGACATAAAAGAAGGAGTAGTATTCACATTTCCTATGAACATTTCCATTACTTTCAGAATCAAACCACTTAAAATACCTACGATTATTAGCCCTACAATGCTATACACAACATCACGTTTTGATAATTTACGAAAGCGGAGCCGCTCAGAAAAAGTAGATTTAGAAAGAGAATAACCTTCTTTTTTCAGTATAAATATTCCAATTAATATAAAAGGAGTGAATACTCCAAGACCAGCAACAATAAACCAACATAGTATTGTTTCTTGTCCGGTTGCTTTGCTTAAATATGGTATGAAAAAATGAGTTCCAAGATAAAGCAGAATAGCTGCGGAAATATAAATCGCAAATGAACTCACAGCTCCAAGTTCTTTAAGTTTTTGTTGTTTTTCCATTTTTACTTTTTTGGTGATTCTTAGTTATTGTGTACTTAGTGCATTCTTTGTGAGATTTGTGGTAAATAAAAGAACACAATAAATTATTTGAATTCATTAATCAAATTAAAAATAATTAAAATTGCAAAAAAAATTAATATAGCACCAGAAGCAATATCAATTTTCTTTAAATAATTATTGCTGATTCTCTTTCTGATTTTATTTGTTATGCCGCATAGGACCGACCACCATACTGCAGAACCAGTAAACACCCCAATCACCAGCAAAACAGAAGAAGAAATTTTGTTATTAGAATAAGATAAACCAAGACCAGAAAATACAGACAAAAAGAATAGTATTGTTACTGGATTTGTTATTGTCAAAAACAGAGTTGAAAAATAATCTTTCAATAAGCTGAAATTATTATTATCTTCAAGTTCAATGCGGCTTTTCTTTTTTAAAATCGTTTTAATACCTAAATACAAAAGAAATACAAAACCAATTGCCTGAAAATACAGTTGAGAATCCACTAGAAAGGTAGAAATAATCCTCAAACTGAGAGCAGCAATAAGTCCATAAATAAAATCTGCACTTGCAGCGCCTAAGCCACTTACAAAGCCGGATTTAAAATCATTGTTTATTGTTCTGTTTATGCAAAGAATTCCAATTGGTCCAACTGGAGCAGCAACCGAAAAACCGAGCAATAATCCTTTAAGAAAATAAATTATATCCATATACAAAAATAGCAAAGAATTTTGAATTATAGGACGAGAAAATTGGAGGAGGGGGAATGTTAAAATCAAAAGGTTTAAAATAAAAATTTTTTAAAACATTAGTAAAATATATAAAAATAATCTATATTTGAAAATAATTTAAAATTTTAAATAATTAAAGAAAATTATGAACATAAGTTATATATATGATAAAAAAGGAGAACCTGAATATGCTGTAATTCCTATTATTTTTTGGAAAAAACTTGAAAAAGACATTTTAAAAACTGTAGAGAAAAATAATATCTCAAAAAAGTTTAATCCCAAAGAATACAAAGGAATAATTTCTTCGTTAAATTTAAATATTGAAGACGAAATTCAAGAAATGAGAGAAGAATGGGAAAGAAGTATATTGTAGATACTAATATTATTATTTATTATTTAGATAATCAAATACCATTATCTCAATTACATAAAATTGAAAACATTTTTATTGAATCTTTCAATATTTCAACTATTACTAAAATTGAATTACTTGGTTGGCATAAAATTAACAACACAGTAAAGAAAAAAATAGAAGAATTTATTAGCAATTCACAAGTCTTTTATTTTGACTCAATTATTGAAAAAAAAGTAATAGAAATAAAGCAGGAATTTAAAATAGCTATTCCTGATGCTATTATTGCAGCAACAGCATTGATTAATAATTTTATTGTTGTTACAAGAAATGAAAAAGATTTTATTAATATTCCTCAATTAAATATTTATAATCCATTCTGTTAATTAATAAATAATCCCCCTCATCACCTCAGTATCAGCACCACCACACCCGCTACTGCAATTAACGCGCCTATTATTGATTTTATAGATACCTTTTCTTTATAAATAAAATGGGATAGCGGAAGCATCATTATTGGCATTGTGGACATAAGAGTTGATGCAATTCCAATTTTAGTGTACATAATCGCAATGAAACTGAACGTTATTCCAAGATAAGGTCCTACAATCGAACCGAGCAAAGTCATTCCCATTATTTTCATATCTTTAACAGATGTTTTCAAGATTGGAATTGCCGATTTATTATAGAAAAAATATGGAATGAAGAAAACAGAGGCAGCTGCAATTCTAACAAAGGTTGCAACAAGAGAATTAATATCGCCAAATTCAAAAGCCATTTTTGCTGGTATTAATCCCACACCTTGTCCAACGGCAGCCATTACGCCATAAAATACACCTTTCCTTGTGATTTTATAAAGCTTATTATCGCCAGTTTCACGCTCCTGAACGACGAGGGCTATTCCAGCCAAAGTAATCAGCATACCGACTATTCCTATAATGCTTATAACTTCATCAAGCATAAAAAATGCAAGTATAGCTGCTATTGCCGGATTAAGCGACATAATTAAAATTGTTACGCGTGGCCCTATTTCTCTATAAGCAGCAAAAAGAAAAGTATCGCCAACAACAAGCCCTATAAAACCGCTCAGTGAAAGAAGAAATACCTGCTGGCTTGTAATTGTATAATCTATATTTAAAATGAAAATTGTTAGCATTAGCAGTATTCCGGCAACGACCAGCCGGTATATATTCAGGTTAATTGCCCCTACTTTCAAAATTACATTTGTAAAAAAATAAGGCGAAACCGACCAAAGTGCTGCTGTTAGTAGTGCTGATATTTCTCCGATATATTGCATTTAGTTCCTATATTTGTAAAATATATAATTACAAAATTAGTTTTTTTCAGTATATTTGATTTATGAGAAAGAAAAAAATAATAAACGAAACAGTAGAACTTGAAATAGAATCGCTTGCTTTTCAAGGATTTGGCGTTGCCCGCTTAGATGGTTTTGTTTACTTTGTAAAAAACGCTATTCCGGGCGACAAAGTTCTCGCAAACGTTTTAAAGAAAAAGAAAAAGCACGCAGAAGCTAAAATAGAAAAAATAATTTCTCCTTCACCTCTTAGGATTGAACCAAAATGCAAGTACTTCGGAATTTGCGGGGGCTGTTCCTTGCAAAATTTAGATTATTCTGAACAGCTCAAATGGAAAAAGCAACAAGTTGAAGACAGCTTCCAAAGAATTGGGAATTTTACTGATTTTAAAGTGGAAAGCTCAATTGGCTCAACAGAAATATTTTATTATCGTAATAAAATGGATTTTTCTTTTGCAAATTCCCGTTGGCTGCTTCCAGACGAAATCTCTTCTGAAGAATTAAGCAAACCAAAAGATTTTGCTTTAGGGCTACATTTCCCAACGCGTTACGATAAAGTAATTGATATTGATTACTGCTATATCCAGCAAAGCACTGCAAACGAGATTTTAACCTATTTTAGAAATACCGCATTAGAGTATGATATTAGTGGCTGGAGCAATAAAACTTATGATGGTTTCCTTAGAAATCTCATTATCCGCTATTCTTTTACTCAAGGTAAGTTTTTGCTGATTTTAATTACAAACGAATTTTCTAATCAAGCTGAAAAAGATTTTCTTGAAAAGGTTAAAAGCGAAGTTCAAAAACTCTTTCCAAATGTTGCATCATTTCATCAGGCAGTAAATACTACGAACAATCCGGTAAAAGTAGAAAGTCAGAAATTACTTTTTGGAAGCGAGTTTATTACTGAAAATATTCTTGGAATTGATTATCAAATCTCGCCGTTTTCCTTTTTTCAGACAAATTCACGTGAACTTAACAGCTTTGTTTCCAATATTATTAAATTTACGCAAGCAAATGAAAATGATGTTATTTGGGATTTATACTGTGGAACCGGAACGATTACTCTACCGCTCTCCAAAAAAGTAAAGAAAATAATTGGTTTTGAACTTTCTGAAGATGCAATTTTTGATGCTAAAAAGAATGCAAAGCTAAATGGAATAGAAAATGCAGTTTTCATTCAGGAAGATTTACATAAAAAGAATATTTCAGAAAAACTTGCTGAATACGAAAAACCAGATATAATCACAATCGACCCTCCACGGGCAGGAATGCATCCAAGTTTGGTTGAACTTGTGTTGAGCAGTGGTGCTAAACGAATCGTTTACGTAAGCTGCAATCCCACAACGCAAGCAAGAGATTGTGCTTTGCTAAGCGAAAAATATAGATTAAAAAAAGTCCTTCCTTACGATATGTTTCCTCATACTTTTCACGTAGAAGCAATAGCGGAAATGGAGTTAATTATTAATTATTAATTGTTATTAGATTATTTATAAAAAAAACTAATGACCAATTACTAATACCAAATCGCTAACAATAAGTTTAATGTATTCTGTCATTCCGAGCGTAGCGAGGAATCTCATAAGTAATTGTTTTCACTATATTAGAGATTTCTCACTTCGTTTGCCAATGACATCTTTGTTTGTCGGTCATTCTGAACGAAGTGAAGAATCCAGAGAGTAGTGGTTAAAAAAATTTTCTGG